>SLKW01000297.1 GCA_007134405.1 Paracoccaceae bacterium | reverse complement strand
CGCTTCGCCCCCGCTCAACTCTTCTGCGACCGGATCAACTGGAGCTTGTGAGGCGTCGGCAGCCTCCGGTGCGGCATCCGTTGCGGGCTCGCCAGGAGACAGCGGCTCATCATCGTCTTGTGCGCTCGCGTCGGGCAACGCGATCTCCAGATCGTCGTCCGCCGGCATCACATCCCGCGTTTCGTGCTCGGCCTCGGGCAGCGCGCTGTCGGCCGCGACTGCCTGATCCTCGGGCAGATCGGAGACCCGGTCCTCGTCACCCAGCCCTTCGTCGGAGGTTAGCTCTGTCGCCTCGGGCTCCGTGGGCGTCGTTTGCGAAGCTTGACCGGGCGCGAGCGCGGGTTCGTCCTGCGCCGCAATGTCCGCTCCACTCGTGGGGTCTGCCGATTCTGCCTCGGCCGGCGTACGCGCGTCTGCCGGGGTATCCGACCCGCCGCTGCTTTCGCTCTCGGGTTCGCGCAGGGCGTCGTCTTCTACGGCGTTTTCCGGCGGTTCGCCCGGCGCCGGTGTCGGCTCTGGTGATGGAGCAGCGGAGTCGATCTGATCGGGGGCGGGAGGGATCAGGAATGCAGCGACGACGAAGCCGCCGGCGCCAATGGCCAGCCCGATCACCATGCCCTTGAAAAACCCCGCCATCGCGCGCTCCTGTGAACCTTTGCCCGGTTTATCCGCCGACGCGCGCGGTTTCGACCCCTTTCTGCCGATGGCTTGCCTCCCCCTGCGGCATGCCGCCCTTGACCCGGCGGCGCGGGCATGGGCATGAATGCAAAGCCTCGGCAAAAGGTCGCGGAATGCTGCTGCTCATCGATAACTACGACAGTTTTACCTACAACCTTGTCCACTATCTTGGCGAACTTGGTGCCGAGGTGACGGTACGGCGCAACGACGCGCTGGACGTGCAGGCCGCGATGGCGCTGCGCCCAAGCGGCATCGTCCTCAGCCCGGGGCCCTGCGATCCGGACCGGGCCGGGATATGCCTGCCTCTAATCGCCGCCGCCGCGGAAACGCGGACGCCGCTTCTGGGCGTCTGCCTCGGCCATCAGGCCATCGGGCAAGCCTTTGGCGGACGCGTCGTGCGCGCGGCCGAAATCGTGCACGGCAAGCTCGGCCAGGTTCATCACGACGCCACCGGGGTCTTCGCCACCCTGCCCTCTCCCTTCGCCGCGACCCGGTATCACAGCCTCGTCGTTGAACGCGCTTCTCTTGCCGACGCACTCGCGGTCAATGCCTGGCTGGAGGATGGTACCATAATGGGCCTGCGCCACCGCGAGTTGCCCATCGAGGGCGTACAATTTCATCCCGAGAGCATCGCCTCGCAGCATGGGCACCGGCTCCTGCGCAACTTCCTGGACAGACTGTCGGTGACGGCATGAACCTCGATCTGAAGCCGCTGATTGCCACCGCCATCGAACGCCCGCTCACCCGCGCCGAGGCCGAGCACGCCTTCGACATCCTGTTCGAGGGCGAGGCGACGCCGGCACAGATGGGCGGCTTCCTGATGGTCCTGCGAACGCGCGGCGAGACGGTCGACGAATACGCCGCGGCGGCGGCGGTAATGCGCGGCAAATGCCTGAAGGTGCGCGCGCCTGAAGGTGCCATGGACATCGTTGGAACCGGTGGCGACGGCAAGGGAACGCTCAACATCTCCACAGCGGCGGCGTTCGTTGTGGCAGGTGCTGGCGTGCCGGTCGCCAAGCATGGCAACCGCAATCTCAGCTCGAAATCCGGAGCGGCCGATGCGCTTGCCGCACTGGGCATCAATGTGATGGTCGGCCCCACCGAGGTCGAGGCCGCGCTGGCCGCCACGGGCATCTGCTTCATGATGGCGCCAATGCATCACCCGGCGATGCGGCATGTCGGCCCGGTGCGGGCGGAACTGGGGACGCGGACAGTGTTCAACATCCTCGGCCCCCTGACCAACCCGGCGGGCGTGAAGCGCCAACTGACCGGCGCCTTCCGGCCTGACCTCCTGCGTCCGATGGCCGAGGTGCTGCAAGCGCTCGGATCCGAGCGCGCCTGGCTCGTGCATGGTGGCGATGGCACCGACGAGTTGTCCATCGCCGCTGCAAGCACCGTCGTCGCGCTCGAGGACGGCGCGATCCGCGAATTCACCCTGCACCCCGAGGAAGCGGGCCTGCCGCTTCATCCGTTCGAGGAATTGCTCGGCGGCGAGGCGGCGGCCAATGCGGCCGAGATGCGCGCCGTGCTCTCCGGCGGCGGCCGGCCGGCCTATCGCGACGCGATACTGTTGAACGCCGCAGCCGCTCTGGTCGTCGCCGAGCGGTCGTCAGATCTCGTCCACGGCGTCGAAATGGCGCGCGAATCGATCGTCTCCGGCGCGGCGATGGGCAAGGTCACCGCGCTCGCGGCCGAGGTTCCGATCCCGGCTCCCAACTGAGCAGGCGTTTCCCGGTCAAACCGTCTGCAACGTCTTTTCGGTGTGTGCATCAGGGTTGCGGGCGCCTATCCGTGCCGCGGATCGCTACCCTGCGGCCAGTTGGACCATCCGACAAAGGCCCGAAATGTTTAGCACCGCGCATCGGGGATGCGCGGCGCTGACCGATTAACCGAGTTCTGAAGGTTCAGCCAATCATCTTCGCCGAGTCGCCCAGCGAATCATAATGCCGCTTGAGTCGCATCAGCGCGATGCGCAGAACGATCTTGCCCGACCGAGCCGACCAGCCCATCGCCTGCTCGGCTGTTTCGAGGCCCTCCAGATAGCAGCAGCAGCGCAGGGCGACGTCCCCCAGTCCGGGGCCAAGCTCTGCCAGCGCCGCAACCAGTCGGTCCTTGGCTCCCGCTGGTTCATGCCCACGACCATCGCCGGAAAGGCCGCTGCTGGCGCCAGCGGTCAGAAAGCGGTTCCAGTCCTGCGCAAGGCGAGGGCCGGTTTGCGCCACCTCGAAATCCTCGCGCAGCCGTTCGGCCGCGATCACGAGATCCGGACCCAGGAACGGCTTGCCATCCTTGTCGCGCCGCCGCGCCAGAACAACGATTGGCGACTCGGTTTGGCAGAACCGACCGCGGGCCGGTTCATCGTCGCCGCGGTCCTCATCACTTTCGGTACCATCGATCAATTGGCGCAAAGCCGCGCGCCCCTGGCCGGTGATCAGATAGCGCGCCACCCGGCCCGGCTTGCTGCACGAGATCCATTCGCGCAGGGCGAAGGCCTCGGCCACCGGACGATCAAGCACCGCGAGGCGAATGGCCCCCTCCGGCCCGTCGCGCAAGACCACCGCGCGATCCATGTCCGCCGCGACCGCCATCACGACGCCCGGTTCGGCCATGCGCCGCAACACGCGCAGCGCCTCGGCGTTCAAGCGCTCCTCATCGAGCAATTCGTTCGGATCGCGGCGGGCGGATCGGATGTGAAGGGTCATGTTGCAGCCTTCCTTGAATTCCTGGTCGGGAGAGGCGCCGGCGGCCTGCCGTAACCGGCCCAGGGCGCAGTCGACGAGCGGATCGTCGCGCCGATGTTCGAAGCGTCGCACCTGACGCAGAATGGTCGAGGCATGGACGCCCTGCTCGCGCGCGATCGAGCGGAGTGAGCGACCGTCCGCGGTATGCGTCAGGTACAGCCGGGCTTCGGCAGGCACCCAGTTTGGCAGCGAATCCTTGAACTTGTGACTTGCGGTCATGGCGGTCCTTGATCGATCGTGCGAACGTTTCTTTGTTCTCGTTTCGTGAACAATCGACACTTTGCCCCTTTTGGTTACCAGCCGGTTAACCGTTGCCTTGTTCTTAGAATCCACCAGACCGTTAAAAGAAACTTATAGTCAGCGCTCTGCGCAAGGGAACTTTCGAAACCAACAATCGAGGAGAGTGGCGTTGTCTTCACTATGGCAACAATGCCAAATACTTCGAAAGGAGATGACCGGATGAGCTGCCACTTCCGTGACTCGATTGTTTCGCTGCTCGATACGCTGGCGCGCGCCAACCGTCCCCGCCTCTTGCTGCGAGCGGCACGCATGGGGACGATGGAATACCGCCGAGAGGTCGACCTGCGCCGGATCCTGCGCCTGCCGGCGACACCCGCGCCGGGCCCGGCAACCGTGCGAAAACTCCTCGCGCTCGAATCCGAGATGGAGATGCTGCGCAATCGCCCCTGCCATGAGACGGGCGAGACCTGGCGTGCGGCGCGTCACGTCGAGGTGATGATCGCCCTGATGGCCGAGGCCCGACTTATGGCCGAATCGGTCGAAGTCCGCCCGCACCTGCGCCCGCTGCCCGAAGCCGTCTGAAACCCGCGCGCCTCTTCCGGCCGCCTGTGGCTGAAGGCGTCGCTTTCGCGCGGGGCCGGGTCGCAAAGACCCTTCCCACCGCGATTGCCGGGCTTATGTTGCGCCTGACACCTAACGGGCAGGCAGGCAATGACAGAGGCTCTGGTCATCTTCACGCCTTCGGGCAAGCGCGGCCGCGTGGCGCTGGGCACACCGGTGCTGACGGCGGCGCGGCAGCTGGGGGTCGATCTCGATTCGGTCTGCGGCGGGCGCGGCATCTGCTCCAAATGCCAGGTCTCGCCAGGCGTCGGAGACTTTGCCAAGCACGGCGTCACGGTCGCCCCCGACGCGCTCAGCCCCTGGAACGCGGTCGAGGAACGCTACAAGTCCAAGCGCGGCATGATCTCGGGCCGCCGCCTCGGCTGTCAGGCGCGGATCATGGGCGACATGGTCATCGACGTGCCGCCCGAGAGCCAGCTCCACCGGCAGGTCGTGCGCAAGGCCGCGTCGTCCCGCACGATCGAAATGGACCCCGCGACGCGGCTCTTCTACGTGGAAGTGCCGCAACCCGACATGCACGAACCCTCGGGCGACCTCGAACGCCTGGCCACCGCCCTGCGCGAACAGTGGCAGATCGAGACGATCACCGCCGGGCCGCATGTCCTGCGCAAGCTTCAGCCAGCGCTGCGCAAGGGCGACTGGGCGGTCTCGGTGGCTGTCTTTCGCGACCACATGGGCGGGCCCTCGCGGATCCTCGACATCTGGCCGGGCTTGCATGAGGGCGGGCTTTTCGGGCTGGCGATCGACCTCGGCTCGACTACCATCGCCGCGCATCTGACCGACCTGACGGACGGGCGCGTGGTGGCGGCTGGCGGCGTCATGAACCCCCAGATCCGCTTTGGCGAGGACTTGATGAGCCGCGTCAGCTACGCGATGATGAACCCCGGTGGCGATGCCGAAATGACGGCGGCAGCGCGCCAGGCAATCAACGATCTGGCGACATCCGTCGCCGCCGAAGCCGGCATCGATCCCGCGCTGATCATGGAAACGGTGGTGGTCTGCAACCCCGTGATGCATCACCTTTTCCTGGGCATCGACCCTGTCGAACTTGGCCAGGCGCCCTTCGCGCTTGCCACCTCCTCGGCGCTCGCACTGCCCGCCCGCGACCTGGATCTCTCGGCCCTGAACCCGGAGGCGCGGCTGTACACCCTGCCCTGCATTGCCGGTCATGTCGGCGCCGACGCGGCCGCCGTCGCCCTGTCGGAGGCGCCGCAACTCTCCGAGGATCTGGTGCTGATCGTCGATGTGGGCACCAATGCCGAGATCCTTCTGGGCAACCGGGACCGCGTTCTGGCCTGTTCCTCCCCGACCGGCCCGGCTTTTGAGGGGGCGCAGATCTCCAGCGGCCAGCGCGCCGCGCCCGGCGCCATCGAACGGCTGGAGATCGACCCCGCGACGAAAGAGCCGCGCTTCAAGGTCATTGGTTGCGACCTCTGGTCCGACGATCCGGGCTTCGCGCAGGCGACCGAGAAGCTGGGCGTCACCGGCATCTGCGGCTCGGGCATCATCGAGGCGGTGGCCGAGATGCGCATGGCGGGCATCGTCGATGCCGCGGGGCTGATCGGCGGGCCGGCGCAGACCGGGACCGACCGCTGCCAGGCAGAGGGCCGCACCCATGCCTACCTGATCCACGACGCCACCGCCCAGGGCGGCCCGCGGATCACCGTCACGCAGGGCGACATCCGCTCGATCCAGCTTGCCAAGTCGGCGCTCTACGCCGGCGCGCGCCTGCTCATGGACGAACTCGGCGTCGAGAGGGTGGACCGCGTCGTGCTGGCCGGCGCCTTCGGCGCGCATATCAGCGCCAAGCATGCGATGGTGCTGGGCATGATCCCCGACTGCCCGCTCGAAAAGGTCACCAGCGCCGGCAATGCCGCCGGCACCGGTGCGCGGCTGGCGCTGTGCAACATCGCCGCTCGCGCCGGGATCGAGCGCGAGGTCGCGCGCATCCACAAGGTCGAGACCGCCATCGAGCCCCGCTTCCAGGAGCATTTCGTGAATGCCTCGGCGCTCCCGCACGCCATCGACACCTTCCCCGAACTGGCGAAGATCGTGACGCTGCCGCAGGTCAGCCACAACACGGGCGGTTCCGAAAGCGGCGGGCGGCGTCGGCGCGCGCGCTGAAGCATTTCGGGCCTGTCATTCACCGTGACTGGCTCCCCGCTTGCAACGGCAGGGGCGTCAGGTAAGAAAGGCATCTATTTTCAGGGATGCCTTGATGTCTGTTTCACTTGTAATCTTGGCCGCCGGCCTCGGCAGTCGCATGAATTCCGAATTGCCCAAGGTTCTGCACCGGATCGCCGGTGCGCCGCTGCTTGCGCACGCAATGCGCGCGGGCGCGACGCTGGAGCCCGAACGCGTGGTCGTGGTCACCGGGCACGAAGCTGCCAAGGTCGCCCAGGCCGCCCGCATGGAAAACCCCGACGCGCTGATCGCCCACCAGGCCGAGCAGCTGGGCACCGCGCATGCCGTCGCCCAGGCGCGCGCGGCGCTTGAGGGGTATTCGGGCGATGTCGTCATCCTCTACGGCGACACCCCCTTCATCCGCCCCGAGACGCTGGAGGCCATGCTCGAGGCGCGCGCGCGGCACGCCATCGTCATCCTGGGCTTCGACGCCGCCGACCCGGGCCGCTACGGCCGGCTCGTGATGGCGGGCGACCGGCTGGACCGGATCGTCGAATACAATGACGCGAATGATCAGGAACGCGCCATAACGCTCTGTAACTCCGGCGTTATCTGCACTTCCGCCGAACAGCTGTTCGAGCTGATCGACGCCGTGGACAACAAGAACGCCAAGGGTGAATACTACCTCACCGATATCGTCGCCATTGCCCGCGACCGGGGCCTCTCCGCCGGGGTCGTCACCTGCTCCGAGGCCGAAACGCTGGGCATCAATACCCGCGCCGAGCTCGCCGCCGCCGAAGCCACCTTTCAGGCCCGCACCCGCGCCGAGGCCCTGGAAAACGGCGTGACGCTGACCGCGCCCGAGACGGTCTTCTTTGCCCTCGACACCATCATCGGCCGCGACGCCATCATTGGCCCGAACGTCGTCTTCGGGCCCGGCGTCACCGTGGAATCCGGCGCCGAGATCCGCGCCTTTTGCGATCTGGAGGGCTGCCATGTCAGCCGCGGCGCGGTCGTCGGCCCCTTTGCCCGCCTTCGCCCCGGCACCGAACTGGCCGAGGACGTGCGCGTCGGCAATTTCGTCGAGGTCAAGAACGCGATCCTCGACGCGGGCGCCAAGGTCAATCACCTGACCTATATCGGCGACGCGCATGTCGGCGAGCACGCCAATATCGGCGCCGGCACCGTGACCTGCAACTACGACGGCGTCATGAAGCACCGCACCGAGATCGGCGCGCATGCCTTCATCGGCTCGGACACGATGCTGGTCGCCCCGGTCCGCGTCGGCGCCAACGCCGTCACCGGTACAGGTTCGGTCATCACCGAGGATATCCCCGACGGGGCGCTGGGGATCGCGCGGGCGCGGCAGGAGACCAAACCGGGTCTCGGACTGCGGCTGATGGAACGGTTGCGCGCCATCAAGGCAAGGAAGGGTTGAACCATGTGTGGGATTGTTGGTGTTCTGGGTAGGCACGAAGTCGCGCCCCTGATCCTCGAGGCGCTGAAGCGGCTTGAATACCGCGGCTATGACAGCGCCGGTATCGCGACCGTCCAGGATGGCGTGCTGGACCGGCGCCGCGCCATCGGCAAGCTGATCAGCCTCAGCGATCTTCTGGTCCATGAGCCGCTCGCCGGCAAGTCCGGGATCGGGCATACGCGCTGGGCCACGCATGGCGCGCCGACGGTGGTCAACGCGCATCCCCACAAGGCCGGTCGCGTCGCGGTCGTCCACAACGGAATCATCGAAAATTACAAGGCGTTGCGCGCCGAACTTGAAGCCGCAGGACTGACCCCCGAATCCGAGACCGACACCGAGACCGTCGCGCTACTGACCCGGCATTACCTCGACCAGGGCATGTCCCCGGTCGATGCCGCCGCCGCGACGCTGAAAAAGCTCGACGGGGCTTTCGCGCTGGCCTTCCTCTTCGAGGGCGAGGACGACCTGATGATCGGCGCGCGCAAGGGCTCGCCGCTGGCCATCGGCCACGGCGAGGGCGAGATGTATCTCGGCTCGGACGCCATCGCGCTGGCGCCGATGACCGACCGCATCACCTATCTCGACGAAGGCGACTGGGTGGTGCTGACCCGCACCGGCGCCCAGATCTTCGACGCCGAGGGGCGGCGCGCCAACCGCCCGGTCAGCCGGATCGCGGTCGATCAGGCCCGGGTCGACAAGGCCGGGCATCGCCATTTCATGTCCAAGGAAATCGTCGAGCAGCCCACCGTGCTCGAGGCCGCCTTCGCCCGCCACACGACGGCCCAGGGCGATGCGCTGGCGCTGCCCGCCGAGGTCGATTTCACCGACTGCGACCGCGTTCTGCTGGTCGCCTGCGGCACCGGCTTCTACGCCGCGCAGGTGGCAAAATACTGGTTCGAGCAATTCGCCGGCATCCCGACCGAGACCGACATCGCCTCCGAGTTCCGCTACCGTCAGCCGGTCCTGTCGGACCGCGCTGTCGGCATCTTCGTCAGCCAGTCGGGCGAAACCGCCGATACCCTGGCCGCGCTCCGCCATGCCGGGGAGGAGATCGGGCGCACCATCGGCGTGATCAATGTCGAAACCTCGTCGATCGCGCGCGAATGCGACGTGGCGCTTCCCATCGTCGCCGGCCCCGAGATCGCCGTCGCCTCGACCAAGGCCTTCACCGCACAGCTCATGGTACTGGCGCTTCTGGCGCTGAAGGCCGGCCGCGACCGCAGAAAGCTGAGCGATGCCGACCTCGTCGCCCATCTGGAAACCCTGCGCACCGCGCCGGGGATGCTGCGTCAGGCGCTCGACCGCGAGGGCGAGATCGAGGCCATCGCCGGCAAGCTCGGCCAGACCCGCGACGTGCTCTTCCTGGGGCGCGGGACGATGTATCCCCTGGCGCTGGAAGCCGCGCTGAAACTCAAGGAAATCAGCTATATACACGCCGAAGGTTACGCGTCGGGCGAACTCAAGCACGGGCCCATCGCGCTCATCGACCAGCATATGCCGGTCGTCGTTCTGGCGCCGCGCGACGGGCTGTTCGAGAAGACGGTGTCGAACATGCAGGAAGTCATGGCGCGTCAGGGGCGTGTCCTGCTGATCTCGGACCATGCGGGGCTGGAAGAGGCGGGCGCGGTCTGGGCGCAGATCGCCATGCCGACGGTGCCGGAACTGCTGGCGCCCTTCGTCTATGCGGTGCCCGCGCAGCTTCTGGCCTATCACACGGCGCTCGCACGCGGCACCGATGTCGATCAGCCGCGCAATCTCGCGAAATCGGTCACGGTGGAATAACGCCGCGCAGCCGCGCAGAAGTCCGAGGCCGGCGGGGTTGCCCGCGCCGGCCTCGAACGCCCTGTGGGTCGATCAGTGGATACGCTGCGCCGCGCTGGCGTCGGCCTTCGATGCGGCAGGCTTTTTCGGCGCGCGTTCGCGGCTCTCGCGCTGCTCGCAGATCTCGCGCATCGCTTCGGCCTCGGCGGACAGTTGGGCGGCGCTGGGATGTGGCATCTTCTCGGCCATCGCGCCCCAGAAGCGAATCGAATACTCGATCTGTTTCTGCCACAGGCGCCACCAGAAGGTGACACTTTGTCCCCAGAATTCCGTGGGTTGGTTTCGACGGTCCATGGTTTCCCTCCCCCATGATTCGCCCGGACGGGCGATACGTGTCATACATGTGCAACCATGACGTGGTTACGCATGCCTTGATCTGGCGCAAGTTCCACACTGCCGCAGCTCCGTAACGACGCCGTGACGACGGCGGAAGCTTGCGCATTGAGCGGGCGCATGCCCGTTTCTCAGGCGGGCTGCGAACGCGCGCACGCCCCTTACCGGCCCCCCGCTTTACCTTCTCGGCCGCACCGCCTATGCTGCAATGCAGCAAAAGAAGGAAACCAGATGGGTTCGGAGACTGTGAAACAGATCAACCTTGCCCTGCAGGGCGGCGGCTCGCACGGGGCGCTGACCTGGGGCGTGCTCGACCGCCTGCTCGAGGACGAGCGGCTGGAGATCGCCGAGATCAGCGGCACCAGCGCCGGGGCGATGAACGCCGT
>SLKW01000462.1 GCA_007134405.1 Paracoccaceae bacterium | reverse complement strand
GCTTCGACCTTTTCGCGCACCTCCTGCACCGAATCGACGAGGTTGAAGCCCTTGCGCTTCACGACCTGGATGGCGAGCGCGTTGGTGCCGTTGAACCGCGCCGTGCCCTCGCGGTCCTCGAAGGTGGGGCGGATGGTGGCGAGGTCGCCCAGCGTCACGGTGCGGTCGCCGTCGGTCTTGATCGGCAGGCTGTAGATTTCCTCTGCACCGCGAAAATTGCCCGGCAGGCTGATCGAGAAGCGCCCCGAGGAGGTTTCGACCTCGCCCGCCGCGACGAGCTGGTTGTTGAGCGTGACCGCCTGCACCAGTTCGTTGGCGGTGACGTTGTAGGCCTCGAGCTGCAGCGGCTCGATGATGACCTCGACCATCTCGTCGCGAATGCCGGCGATGTCGGCCGACAAGACCGGCTCCATCCCTTCGATGGCGCGCTGCAACTCGCGCGCGGCGCGCAGGAGCGTACGTTCGGGCACGTCGCCCGCGACCGCGAAGATGACGACCGGGAACTCCGAAAAGTTGAACTCGTTGATCGAATAGGTTTCGTAGCCGTCGGGAAATTTCGACTCGGCGCGGCCCATCCGGTCGCGGACCTCGGCGATGGTGGCGTTCTTGTCCCAGCCGAATTCGAACTCCAGCACGATCCCGGCAAAGCCCTGCGCGGCGGTCGCGGACATCCGCTCCAGCCCGTCGATGCCCGAGAGTTCCTGCTCCATCGGGCGGACGAGCAGGTTCTCGCTGTCCTGGGCCGAGATGCCGGGGAAGGGCACGGTAACAAAGAGCGCGGGCACCTCGATATCCGGCTCACCCTCTTTCGGCAGGCCGGTATAGGCGAGAACGCCCAGGACCAGCGTCATGGCGACGAAGGCGAGCACCATGCGCGCATGCGCCGCCGCCCAGTCGATGATGCGTAGCATCGGCCTATTCCCCCGGGTCGCGGCGCACGGCGTTCACCACGATGCCATCGGTGACGAATTCATGCCCGACGACCACGATATCGGCCTGCTCCGGCAGGCCCGAGACCCAGAACCCCTCGACCGTATCACGCAGCACGCGCACGGGGGCGAAGAAAGTGCGGCTGTCCTCGTCGATCAGCCGCAGACCCAGTTGCCCGGCATCGTCGAGCGTCAGCGCCGAACCGGGGACGAGGTGCCCGCGATTGGCGCTGGCCGCGACCATGAGATCGGCGCTCATCCCGTCGCGGATCCTCTGGTCGGGGTTGGGCACGGTCACCTCCACACGGAAGGTCCGCGTCGCCGGATCGGCCGAGCGCGCCAGGAAGGTCACGCGCCCCATCACCTCGACCCCGTTCGACAGCCGCGCACCGGCAACCGCGCCGGGCTCCAGCTGGTCGATCTGCGCCTCGGCGGCGAACGCCACCAGCAGGATCGGATCGAGCCGCATCACGGTTCCGCAGAGCCCGCCGGGCGACAGGAGCGAGCCGCGCTCGGCGGTGTCGGTTTCCAGCAGGCCATCGAACGGCGCGCGGATCTGCAGCCGAGCCAGTTCGGTGCGCGCGGTCTCGACCGCGGCTTCGGCGCTGCGCCGCGCGGCATCTGCGGCGGCAACACGAGTCTGCGCGGCGAATCCGCCCTCGCTCAACCGGGTGGCGGCGGTGTAGTTGATCTCGGCCTCGGCGAGCCGTGCCTCGGCCTCGGTCAGGGTGGCGCGGCGGGTTCCGGGGTCGAGTTCGCACATCACGTCGCCGGCCTGCACGGTCGATCCGCGCGGCAGGGGTTCGGAGACGACCAGTCCCGAGGTTTCCGAACGCACTTCGACCTGGCGCGCGGCCTCGGTCCGTCCGCGCAGCACCACCGCGCTTTCAAGCTCGCGCTCTTCCACCCGCTGGACCACGACACTGACGCGGCGTTCCTCCGGCGCGGGGGGCAGGTCTTCGGCGGTCTCGACCGCCTCTTCGGGCGCAACGCCGGCGAGAGCCAGCAGCATCGGCCGCTCCATGATGAGCAGGTAGAGCGAGACCAAAACGACGATCGCGGTCAACAGCGGGGCGAGACGCATGCTTTAACTTTCGAGTCCGCGGAATGCGGGCGGCCGTGACTTGCCGACGTTGCGGTGCGGCGAAACGCGGGCAATTGCGATGTCGCGCCGCGCCGCGCCAATTTCAAGGTTTCATCCTCTCATACGCGGCAATACCCTCTCATGGATTACCTTTCTCCTGTTCTTTAGGCAATCTTTCCCTCAACTCACGCCTGCGCGACCGTCATTCGATCAAGGGTTTATGCGCCGGTTCGGCTCTGTCGCGGGCTTGGCAAGCCCCGGGGCTTCGCGTTAAGAGGAGGCGCGACGCCATGCGCGTCCAGGCGCAAGGCAAGGGAGAGGCCGCGTGAGCAACCCCGACAGTTTCATCGACGAAGTCAACGAAGAGCTGAAACGCGACCGGCTCTTTGCGATGATGCGCAAGTATGGCTGGATCGTCGTCGTGGCGGTGATCGCCATCGTGGGCTTCGCGGCCTGGAACGAATGGTCGAAGTCGCAGGCAGAAGCGCGCGCGCAGGCCTTGGGCGACGCCATCATCGAGGCGCTGGAGGAGCCCGACCCGGGGCTCAGGCGCGCCACGTTGCAATCGTTGGTTGACGAACAGGAAGGCACGGGGCG
>SLKW01000181.1 GCA_007134405.1 Paracoccaceae bacterium | reverse complement strand
GGGCGCGCGAGGGGGCGTTGTAGTGGTGGTTGGCGCGCCCGATCCGCTGCACCAGCCGCTTGACGTTCTTGGGCGCGCCGACCTGGATCACCAGGTCCACCGCGCCCCAGTCGATGCCCAGATCCAGACTGCCGGTGGCGACGACCGCGCGCAACGCGCCCGCGGCCATCGCCGCCTCGACCCGCGCGCGCGCCTCGCGCGAGAGCGAGCCGTGGTGCAGGCCGATGGGGAGATTGTCGTGGTTCTCGGCCCAGAGCGCCTGAAAGAAGAGCTCGGCTTGGGCGCGGGTGTTGATGAAGATGAGGGTCGTGTTCGCCTGACGTACCGCCTGCAGCACATCGCGCACCGCAAAGCGCCCGCCGGTGCCTGCCCAGGGCGGCGGGGCGGCGGTCGGCAGCATGGCGATGTCGGGGTCGGGGCCCGGATCGGCAAGCGTCACCGGAACGGGTGCCCCGGCCGGGCCCATGAAACGGGCAAGCGCGCCGGGATCCTCGACCGTTGCCGACAGGCCGGTGACCGCCAGATCGGGGGCGAGCGTGCGGAGCCGGGCAAGGCAGAGCGCGAGCTGATCGCCGCGCTTCGATTCGGCGAGCGCGTGGATCTCGTCGATGACGACGCGCTTGAGGGTCGCGAAGATCCTCGGCGCCTCGGGGTAGGAGAGCATCAGCGCCAGAGATTCGGGCGTGGTGAGCAGGATGTGGGGCGGATCGACCCGCTGGCGGGCCTTGCGGGCGCTGGCGGTGTCGCCGGTCCGGTCCTCCACCCGGATGGGTAGCGCGAGCTCGGCCACCGGGGTGGCGAGGTTGCGCCCGATATCGGCCGCGAGCGCCTTCAGGGGCGAGACGTAGAGCGTGTGCAGACCCGCCGCGCCATCCCGCAAGGCCACCAGCGAGGGCAGGAAGCCGGCGAGCGTCTTGCCGCCGCCGGTGGGCGCGATCAGGAGCCGGTCGCTCCGCGCGGCCAGCAGGTCAAGCTGATGGGGATGCGGGGTCCAGCCGCGACGGGCGAACCAGTCGGCGAAATCCGGTGGCAGCGGGGGGTGGGGGTGATCACGCATCGCCTGAGGGATGTAGGGCGGCGCGGGCGCGCGGCGAAGCGATCGGGGGGCGGCGCGTCAGCGATCGCCATCGCGGGCGCGCAGAAGCGGTTCGGCGCGCCGTGCGGCGGTGGCGCGCGACAGCGCGTCGGGACGGAAGATCGGCTCGCGGCGCGGGGCGGCGGGTTCGCTGGCGCGCGCGGCGACGGGCTCCGGCGTTTCGGCCAGGGGCGCGTCTTCCCAGTCGATGGCGCGGCGGAAGACCAGCAGCGTCTCGGTCGAGTTGCGGGTGCGGCCGAAGAAGCCCTTGCGCTCCTCGCAGGGCAGGGATTCGGCGCGGACATATTCCCAGCCGCCCTCCGCCTCGGCATTGATCGCCTCGGTCAGGACATGCGCGAAGCGCTCGGCCGTGGTCTTCAGCCCGCGGATCTTTTCGATGCGCACGGGGGCGGGGATGACCTTGTATTCGAACATGTGCGTCGCCTCTGGCCGCGCGGGCCGGTTGGAGCCGTCTGCAGGATCGCCGTCTCTTGCGCCAAGACGGCGCGCGATGCAAGCCGGGTTCAGCCCTGGCAGACGGGCAGCGACCGGGTGAAAGCCGCGATCTCGGCCCGCTTGCTGGCGTTTCGCAGCGGCGGCCAGTCCTGCGCGACACCGCCGCGGCCGGTCGCGATGACGCCGGCGCGGGCGACGGCGGGGGCAGCGATGCGGGTGGCGCAGGTGAGGTTGTTCACGCCATTGTAAAGCCCGCCGGGTTCGGACAGGTCGCAACGGTGGTGCCGCGCGGTGGCGGGCGAGATCTGCAAAAGTCCCTGGTAGCGTCCGCCAGCACCGGCGGCATCGGGGCGCCAGCCGGATTCGAAGCGCGCCAGGCCCGAGAAGAAGGCGACCCAGAAGGCGGCGCGCGCCTCCTCGTCGGCCTCGGCGTAGCCAGGGCAGAATTCCTCGGCGTCGCGGGGTTCGACCTCGATCAGGGTGCGCGCCTCGGTCTGCAGGGCCTGCATCATGGCCGCGTTCCAGACCTCGGACTCGGCGCGGTGATCCCAGCGGGCGACGACCTCGGGCGAAGCGGCGGCGGCTTCGTCCACTGACACGACGGGCTGGCAGGCGGCAAGGGCGAGGCTGGCGGCGGCAAGCAGGAACAGGCGGCGCATGGGTGATTCCGGAGTGGTTACGCGATACACAACCCTTGCCCGCTGCGCCGCCTGTGGACAAGATGCTGCGGTGCGGCATGGGCGCGGGCGGGCGGAAACCCGCCGAAAGCCGCTTCACACCGGGACCGCCGCGCCGTAGAAGCGGCGCGACGACAAAGGAGCCGCGCCCATGCTCGACCTCAGCTATGACGCCCCGAAGCCCAAGGTGATCGCCGGCGCGACCGGCGACTGGGAACTGGTCATCGGGATGGAGATCCACGCCCAGGTGGCCTCAAGGGCCAAGCTCTTCTCGGCGGCGTCCACCGAGTTCGGGGCCGAGCCCAACTCGAACGTCAGCTTCGTCGATGCGGCGATGCCGGGGATGCTGCCGGTGGTCAACGAGTTCTGCATCGAGCAGGCGGTGCGCACCGGGCTGGGGCTGAAGG
>SLKW01000306.1 GCA_007134405.1 Paracoccaceae bacterium | reverse complement strand
TCGGTGCCGGGGGGGTGGTGCTTGTCGGCGCGCTGGTCTGGGCGGTCTGGCCGGAGCCCACGGCGGTGGACCTGGCCGAGGTGACGCGCGGGCCCTTGCAGGTCACCGTCGCGGCCGAGGGGATGACACGGGTCCGCGAACCCTACGCGATCACCGCGCCGCTCACCGGCATGACCACCCGCTCGCCGGTGCAGGTGGGCGATACGGTGACGGGGGGCGAGAGCGTTGTCGCGGTGATCCAGCCTGCCGATCCGGCGCTACTGGACGCGCGCACCCGTCTGCAGGCCGAGGCCGCGGTGACCGAGGCCGAAGCCGCCGTGCGCCTGGCCGAGGCGAATGTCGAGCGCGCCCGCTCGACCCTCGACTACGCGACCGCGCAGCTCGAGCGGAACCGCGCGCTGGCCGAGCGCGGCACCATCCCGCGCCGGATGCTCGAGGATATCGAGGCCGAGCATAACCTGGCGCGGCAGGGCCTCGCGGCGGCGGAATCCGAACTTGACCTGCACCGCGCCACACTTGCCCGCGCGCGAGCGCAACTCGTCGGACCGGAGGCGCGCGTCCAGCCGGGGGGCGAGGCGGGAAGCTGCTGCGTCGAGATCGTCGCGCCGCAGACCGGGACCGTGCTCGAAGTCGCGGATCATTCGGCGCGGCTCGTGCCGGCGGGCGGTCCGCTGCTGACCATCGGCGACCTGGGCGACCTGGAGATCGAGCTCGACCTGCTCTCGTCGGACGCGGTGCGCGTGCCGCAGGGCGCGCGTGCGCTGGTCGATCGCTGGGGCGGCGAGGGGCTGCTGGAGGCGCGGGTGCGGCGGGTGGAGCCTGCCGCCTTCACCCGTGTCTCGGCACTGGGCATCGAGGAGCAGCGCGTGCGCCTGCGCCTCGATTTCGAAACCGCGCCCGAGGATCGCGCCGGCCTCGGCGACCGCTTTCGCGTCCACGTGCGCGTCGTCCTGTGGGAGGGCGAGGATATCGCGCAACTTCCCCAGGCCGCGCTCTTCCGCCACGCCGGCGGCTGGGCCGTCTTCGCCGCCCTGGACGGCCGCGCGGTGCTCACGCCCGTCGAGATCGGCCACCAGTCGGGCGGCCAGGCCGAGCTCGTCGCGGGGCTGGAGCCGGGGGCCGAGGTCGTCCTCTATCCGCCCTCGGCGCTCGAGGACGGCGCCCGCATCCGGCCGCGCGGGGGGTGAGTCAAGCGACGACAGGCGGCGGGTCCAAGCTTGGACCATTCGTCAACACACTGAAATCGCGTTGAAAAACGCCGGCATTAACCGCAATGAAACTTTCGCCGCGCCGCCGGCGCGCTTCATCTTGCCCAAAAACGCGCGGCGAAGGCCGACCGTGCCCTACCGCACCCCGGCCCGGAAGGCGCCCGCCCTCAGGCGGCCCTCCACTTGATCGAGCAGCCCACCGACGGTGTCTGATCGCGTGGGCCCTCTCCGGTTTCGGCGATGCGCTTCATTGCCTCGAAAAGCTCGCGGCGGTCGGCTGGCCCCGGGCCACGCCCGGCATCGTCGAGCCGGCCGCGATACTGCAACTCGCCCGCCGCGTTGAGTCCGAAGAAATCCGGTGTGCAAGCCGCTCCCCAGGCGCGCGCCACCGCCTGATCCTCGTCATGCAGGTAGGGAAACGGGAAATCGTGCTTCTCCGCGAGGTGCTTCATCGGGCCGAAGCCGTCCTCGGGGTAGGTGGCCGCGTCGTTCGAGCAGATCGCCGCGACGCCGATGCCCAAGTCTTGCAGCGCCTTCGCCTCGGCCATGATCCGGTCCAGCGCGCCGAGGACATAGGGGCAGTGGTTGCAGATGAACATGACCAGCGTTCCCTTCGGCCCCGCGACCTCGTCGAGTGAGACGGTGCGGCCGTCAGTGGCGGGCAGGCGAAAACCGGGGGCTTTCCAGCCGAAATCGCAGATCGGGGGTGTGGCAGCCATCGTGTGCCTCCTGAGATTGCCTGTGCGCAACCAAGGTGGCGGACGCCGCCGGGATGTCAATGCTGATCGCCCCGCCTCGAGTGGCGGGCGCGGGGCGCGGTTCAGGCCACGATTTCGCGCGGGACGATGAAGTCGCGCACCGCGCCCATGCCGAAGGCGACCTGGCTCCAGTCGTCGATCTCGAAGCTTGCGACCAGCGTCGCACCCGTCGGATAGCGGCTGAAATGCGGATGCGCGGGCGAATGGGCGACGATGCGCCGCGCGAAATCGGCGATGCCCGGATTGTGGCCGATCACCATTACCGTATCGGCCACTGCGTGGCGCAGAACGGCCAGCATGACCTCGCTTCCGGCGTGATAGAGTGCCGGTTTCATGACCAGGCTCGGCGCCTGCGGCAGGGCGGGTGCGATCCCCTGCCATGTCTCGCGTGTGCGCACGGCGTCCGAGCAGAGCACTTCGCCGGGCAGGTAGCCGCGCGAGACGAGCCATCCGCCGAGATCCGCCGCCGCCGCCCGCCCGCGGGCATTGAGCGGGCGGTCGTGGTCGGACATCGCCGGATCGTCCCAACTGGATTTTGCGTGCCGCGTCAGGATCAGGCGCTTGGTCATGGGTGAAACCGGCTCATGTGAAAGGAGGACTGAACCGGCAGTCTTGCATGGCTTGCCGAGACGGGGCAAGCGCGACGAAC
>SLKW01000109.1 GCA_007134405.1 Paracoccaceae bacterium | reverse complement strand
GCGCAGGATCCTCGGCTTCTGCTCGTCGACGAGCCCGCCGCTGGCATGACGCCAAGTGAGCGCGAACACACGACCGATCTGCTCAAGCGCGCTGCGCGAACCCGCGCCGTGATGGTGATCGAGCACGACATCGAATTCATCCGCCGCCTCGATTGTCGGGTGACGGTACTGCACGAAGGTGCGGTCCTTGCTGAGGGATCGCTCGACCACGTGACCAGGAACCAGCAGGTGATTGATGTCTATCTGGGGCGCTAGCGCATGTTGAACGTTGAAAACCTGACCCTGCATTACGGGGCGTCGCAAATCCTCTGGGGGGTGTCTATGGAGGCGCGCCCAGGTGCGGTGACGGCGGTCATGGGGACGAACGGCGTGGGCAAGACCTCGCTTCTGCGTGCAATCGCTGGGCGCCACCCTTATACCAGTGGCCGGATCACGCTGAACGGGCAGGTGCTCGACCACCCGAGCGCCGCGCAGGCCGCGCAGGCCGGCCTCGCCTATGTGCCGCAGGGCCGCGAGATCTTCCCGCTCCTGACCGTGACCGAAAACCTGCAGACGGGCTTCGCTTGCCTGCCTCGCGCCTCTCATCGCATCCCGGAGCGGATCTACGAGCTTTTCCCGGTGCTCGCACAGATGCGCAACCGCCGTGGAGGAGACTTGTCAGGCGGGCAGCAACAGCAGCTTGCGATCGCCCGCGCCCTGATCGCCCGGCCGAAGGTCCTGCTTCTGGACGAGCCTACCGAGGGGATACAGCCCAACATCATCAAGCAGATCGGCAAGGTGATCGAACTTCTGCGCGAGGAGGGCGAGATCGCGATCGTTCTGGTGGAGCAGTTCTTCGATTTCGCCTACCATCTGGCCAACAGTTTCCTGGTGCTCAACCGCGGCGAAGTGGTCCTGTCGGAACCCGCAAGCGCCGTCACGCGCCACCAGATTCTGGAGCGCGTCTCGATTTGAGGCGATCCGGAGGGCGCGCTGGGGCTCGATTTGGACGGCGTTCCGGATAGGAACCGGGCTGATCATCCATCGCGAAAACCACGTGACACACCGTCGGCCAGTCCGTCGAATGCGCTAGCGTCGCGCATAATTTCAGGATGGGGCCACGGTTATGCAGGGGTCGGCGGAACGGGACGGGTCACTGAACGTTCGATCGAATAGGGGTGCGCCAAAGGTCTTTCCAGCGCGCTCGGCCCGCGAACGGGAGGTCACGAGCAGAGGGAATGGTGCGCCCGCAAGAAATATATTCGCCAGATCCGAACTTACTGGAGGTCAAGGTCGCTGATCGCCTCGCACAACGCGGTGCGGAGGGCTACGGCGCTGAACACGCGTCGCGCGGCCGGATGCAAAAAATCGGACGCATCACGAAATGGGTGATCGTCCTGGCAGCACTCGCGGGCATCGTCTCGGGCGGGCTCATCGGCGGTGCCGAGGTCTACATCCGGCAGGTGCTCCTCGATGGCGAGGACGTCGACTGGCGCGAGTCGTTGCCCTACTGGACGGTCTTCTTCGTCTTCGCCGGTGCGGTCAGTGCCGTCGAGGTTGCGCTGCTCTATGTCCTGGCGCTGTTTGGTATCGCGCGCATCACCGAGCATTCCGGCCTACCGCTGTCGCGCGGGGATGAGCGCGGCCTCTTCACTCACAGCCTCGCCCGCGCGGCGCTGGAATTTCCCAACCCCCAGGTCTCCATCTATGGGATCGATCCCTATGCGCGCGTTTCGAACTGGAAGCTCACGGCGCTCAATTTCGCCTATAAGCTGAAGGTTGGCGTCAGCAGTTTTATTCTGCGGGTATTCCTGCGTCGGGTAGCTGCACGCATGGCGATCCGCGGCATGGTCCCGCTCTTCGCGGGGCCGCTCTACGCGGCGTGGAACGCCTACATCGTCTGGCGCATCATGAGTGAGGCGCGGATTCGAACAATGGGACCATTCGCTGTCGACAACCTGATCGACGCGCGGTTCCAGGATGCGGACGGTTTGGACGACACCGAGAAGGACGTGCTGCTGCACGCCGCCGGTGAGATGCTGACGCGCGGGCGCGATGCCCATCCAAATCAGGTCTATCTGATCAACCGCCTGTGCCAGACGCTCGGGCACGAAGGTGACATCGCGCTCGATTGGGACGCCATGCGCAGCCATCTGCCGAAACTCGATACTGACGGTCAGGCCCGCGTGCTGGACCTGCTGACGGTCTCTTCCGTGATCGGGGCAAGCATTCACCGCGAGCAGCAGGCCTTTCTTCGCAGCGCCTGCGAGGCCTGCGGCGTCGCTCTGCGGGAGGACCGCGTGAAGGAACTGCACAAGGCGCTCAAGCGCGGGCACGACGTTGGCACGAAGGATTTGAGGGCCACACGCGCCGATGTGGAGAGCACCTGAGAGGCCCGGACGTGCAGCAATGCGTCAGACGAATTCAACAAACCGATCTTCATGCTTCGTCCGAGCTTAGACTCTTAGTCCTTAGATTAAAGGCGATTATCCTGCACCAGCGGACCTGCCCGGCTGAGTAAACGTCTGCGAGGCGGCCACCACGCAAAGCCGATGCCCTTGATCCAAGTCAATGCCGCAAACAGGCGAATCGCAGAAAAAGAAACTGAGGCTCAGGTTGCGTCGTCAGCCCGATCTTCATCT
>SLKW01000277.1 GCA_007134405.1 Paracoccaceae bacterium | reverse complement strand
GCGGTCGTGAAATTCGGGCGATTCGGCCATGGTCGCGTCCTCGGTCTGTTGCGGTGGGCATCATCTACCGCCAGACGCCGGGCCGGCACAACCCGCTGCGCGCCGGGTTCCGGAGCCCCGCCTGGCCAGGGCTCCGCCACCGTTTGACGGAGGGTTGAGCGGGGGGCTGGCGGCACGCATTCAAGAAACCGCTCGCAATTCCGGCGTCACGGGTTATTGTCTGCGCCGTCAGGCTCGGCTGGTTTCCGCCGACCGGGCCAGAATGCTGGCGGTCTTGACCGCCGCTCGAAATGCAAAGAACCAGGGAGACCGTAATGAACAAGCATCTCACCCAGACCGGGATCAGCCGACGTGGCTTGATCAAGGGCGCTACGGCGCTTGGCGCGGCGGGCCTGATCCTGCCCGCAAGCTATCGCAAGGCCCGCGCCGAACCGCGCCGCGGCGGCACCTTCCGCATCGGCTTCGGCCACGGCAACACCTCGGACACGCTGAACCCGGCGCTTTGGGATCAGGCCTTCGTGCAGGTGATGGGCAATTCGCTGCACAACTACCTGACCGTGATCGGCCCCGATGGCCAGCTCGAGCCCGAACTCGCCGAAAGCTGGGAAGCCTCCGAGGATGCCGCGACCTGGACCTTCAAGTTGCGTGAGGGCGTGACCTTCCACAACGGCAAGGACCTGGTGGCCGAGGATGTCATCGCCTCGATCAACCATCACCGGGGCGAGGGCAGCGGTTCGGCCGCAGCACCCATCGTCGAGCCGATCACCGATATCCGCGCCGATGGCGACAAGGTCGTGATCTTCACGCTGGAAGCGGGCGACGCCGACTTCCCCTTCATCCTGTCGGATTACCACCTGCCGATCCTGCCCACCGAGGATGGCGAGATCGACTATACCAACGGCATCGGCTGCGGCCCCTACGTGCTGGAAAGCTTCGAGCCGGGCGTCGACTGCCAGATGACCCGCAACCCCGATTACTGGAAATCCGACCATGCCTGGTTCGACCGGGTGGAGCTTTACGCGATCCTCGACTCGGCGGCGCGGCAGAATGCGCTGATCACCGGCGAGGTGGACGTGATCGACCGGCCGGACCTCAACACCATTCACCTGCTGGAACGCGCCGGGGCGAACATCATCTCGGTTTCCGGCACCCAGCACTATACCTTCGTGATGGACAGCCGGGTCGAGCCGTTCTCCGACAACAACGTGCGCCTGGCGCTGAAATACGGCGTCCGCCGGCAGCAGTTGGTCGACACGATCCTGTCGGGCTTCGGCGTCGTCGGCAACGATCATCCGATCGGCCGGTCCCAGCGCTATCACGCCGACGAGTTGGAGCAGCGCGAATTCGATCCCGACCGCGCCCGCTACCACCTGCGCGAAGCCGGGGTGGACAATCTGACGCTCGACCTGTCGGCCTCGGATGCGGCCTTCTCGGGCGCGGTGGATGCCGCCGTCCTCTTCTCGGAAAGCGCGGCTGAGGCCGGCATCAACATCAACGTCGTGCGCGAACCCTCCGACGGTTACTGGTCGAACGTCTGGATGGTGAAGCCCTTCAGCGCCGTCTACTGGGGTGGCCGCCCGACCGAGGACTGGATGTTCTCGACCGCCTATGCCGCCGGCGCGCCCTGGAATGATGGCTATTGGGAGCACGAGGAGTTCATGAGCCTGCTGCGCTCGGCGCGCTCGGAACTCGACGAGGATCTGCGCCGCGAGAAGTACGTCGAGATGCAGCGCCTCGTCCGCGACGAGGGCTCGACCATCATTCCGATGTTCTCGAACTACGTCATGGCGGCGGCGGACAATGTCGTGACGCCGGAAGTGATCGGGTCGAACACCACACTCGACGGCATCCGCGCGACCGAGCGCTGGTGGTTCGCCTGATGCAACCGGCCCCGGCGCCCATCCGCGCCGGGGCTACGCACAGCGATGCGGTCAAGACATCGTGCAAAGGACACAGGGGGTAGCGGATGGCGCTCGTGCTGCGCATGATTGCCTATCGACTGGCGCTTGGCGTCATGACGCTGTTCGTCGTGTCGCTGATCATCTTCGGCGCGACCGAGCTGCTGCCGGGCGATTTCGCCGAGGCCGTGCTCGGCCAGGCGGCGACCGCCGATGCGGTGGCCGCGATCCGGCGCGAGCTGATGCTGGACCAGCCCTTCTACGTCCGGTATTTCGACTGGCTCGCCGGCGTGGTGCGGGGTGACTTCGGAACATCGCTCGCGCAGCGCGGACGTCCGGTCGCGGACATGATTCTGGGCCGGCTGGGCAACACGCTCTTCCTCGCGCTCTACGCCGCCGCGATGGCCGTGCCGCTGGCGCTGATCCTGGGCGTGCTCGCCGCGCTCTGGCGCAACTCGCTCTTCGACCGGATCGCCAACTCCTCGGCGCTGAGCGCGATTTCCTTCCCCGAGTTCTTCGTGGCCTACATCCTCATCTACGTCCTGGCGCAGAGCGGCTATTTCCCGTCCATGGCGCGCATCCCCGCCGGCGCCGATCTGGGCGAACGGCTCTACCGCGCCTTCCTGCCGGCGCTGACGCTGACCCTGGTCGTCACCGCCCACATGATGCGCATGACCCGCGCGGCGATCATCAACCTGCTGTCCAGCCCCTATATCGAGATGGCGCGCCTGAAGGGCATGCGCCCCTCGCG
>SLKW01000409.1 GCA_007134405.1 Paracoccaceae bacterium | reverse complement strand
TCATCGCTCGTGTCCAGTGTCGCTTCGAACTCGGCATTGGGCACGACGCGGGCAGGCAGATAGTGACCGACGCCGACGACCACGGCGCGGGTAACCGGGCTTGAGGTCATCCAGCAGCTCCTTCCTTCCCGGCATCCTGCGCTGCCTGCGCCGCGATCACAAGACGTTCCGCCATCCGCCCGCGATAACCTGACTGCGCCAGCTTCGCCGCGAGGTCGATCGCCGCGGCGACACCGGTCTCATCGGCCGAACCGTGCGACTTGACGACCGTGCCGTTGAGGCCAAGGAAGACCCCGCCGTTCACGCGCCGCGGATCGATCCGCTGGCGCAGCTTCTCGATCGAGCGGCTGGCGAGCAGCGCGCCCAGTCCGGCGATCAGGTTAGAGCGCAACGCCTCGCGCAGGAAATCGCCGATCAGCCGCGCGGTACCTTCGCCGGTCTTCAGGGCGACATTGCCGGTGAAGCCGTCCGTCACCACGACATCGACATGCTCGGCGGGGATGTCGTTGCCTTCGACGAAGCCTACGTATTCGTAGCGACCGGTTTCCTGGCAGTTGGCGATCAGTTCATGCGCGGCGCGGATCTCGGCGCGGCCCTTGTGATCCTCGGTGCCGACATTGAGCAGCCCGACCCGTGGGATGGGTTCGTTGAACCCGTTGCGGAAATAGGTGGCGCCCATGATCGCATAGGCCAGAAGGTCCGGCGCATCCGCCTTCAAGTCGGCGCCCACGTCGAGCATGATGTTGAAGCCATGCTTGCCGCGCGCGGGCCAAAGGCAGGCGATTCCGGGGCGGCTCACGCCCTCCATCCGGCGCAGCTGCAGCATCGACACGGCCATAAGCGCGCCGGTGTTGCCGCAACTCACCGCCGCCTGCGCGTCGCCCTCGCGCAGCGCGGCGATCGTGGACCACATCGAGGTATCCTTGCCGTGGCGCATGACCTGGCTGGGCTTGTCTTCCATCGTCACGGCACGGTCGGCATGGCGCAGGGTCACCCGCGACGCCAGGTCCGCATGCTGCGTCATCAGCGGCTCCAGCGCCGCCGTGTCGCCGTGGATCAGCAGGCGGAGTTGCGCATTGCGCGACGCGGCGCGGGCCGCACCGGCCAGCACCGCAGCGGGACCGTGGTCCCCACCCATCGCATCGAGCGATATGGTGATCGGGCCCGTTTCCGGGCTTTTGCCCTGGGCTCCGGCCTGCGGATGGTCCTGCGCAGAGGTCATCGGGCAGCGCCGAATAACGCGATCAGGCCGCGTCGTCGTCCAGATCGACGTCGGCGGCTTGGGCGATCACCTCGCGGCCCGCGTAATGCCCGCAGGACGGGCAGACATGGTGCGGGCGGCGCAGTTCGCCGCAGTCCGGGCATTCATTGGGATTGGCGGCCACGAGCGCGTCATGCGCGCGGCGCATGTTGCGGCGGGAGCGGGTTACGCGGTTCTGCTGAACGGCCATGGGTCAACCTCTGACAAGTTCGGACGGGTGCGACCTTGGCGACCCGAATGACGTGGAATCCTGATGCTGCGGCGACGCCCATACACCGCCCTTGCGATGCATCCAAGCCCCGACCTGCATGAGGGCGGCAACATAGGGATTTTTTGCCCGTGCGCAAGCCGATTTCCGAGGCATGTCGCGGGCGCGCATGCACACCCGGCCCGCGCGCCTCAGCCCTTGTCCTCGGGCGACTTCTTCAGGGCGGCGAGGACGGCGAAGGGGTTTGGCCGCGAATCGTCGATCGGCTCCGCCCCGGGTGGCCGGTAGTCGGCCTGCGCCAGCTCGGCCCCCGGCAGGCGCGGATAATCGGGCAGCGCCAGCGCCAGCGCCTCGCGCATGACCAGACCCGGATCGATGACCGCGCCCAGCCGTTCGGCGCTGTCATCCTCGGGCATCTCGGCCTCGGTCTCGGTGGGTTCGGAAAGATCGTACAGGAAGCGGCGCGTCACCTCGGTCTCGATCCGCGTCGTGACCGGTTCGGCGGTGACCACGCAGGGCTGGACCACCGTCGCGCCCAGCCGGCCTTCGAGCCGCCAGTCGCGCCGGCCCTCAGCGATCACGTCGCCGACGAAATCGAGCTTGCGCAGCGCGCTGAGGTCCAGCTCTTGGGCGATCTCTTTGCGGGCCTCGGCATCGGGCCGCAGATGGAACCGCGTCGGCCGGCGCGGCGGCAGGTCGGCCACCCGCAGGGGCAGGTTCGCCCTTGGCGAGGGGCTCTTGGCGGGGGTGTCGGGCATTGCTTTGATCTTTCAGACTTTGCGCGCCGGCGTTCCTTTCTTGAACCGCGCAGCACCTTTATGTAATCCATGCAGGGCGCGGGGGCCAGAGCGAGGCCGACGCGCGCCTGCGAGGCGAAGACACACGCGGGCCAGGTGAACGTAACGGGCAGGGGCTGGCATGGAACGGATCGCACGCGCGGGGATCACCGGAAGCTGGCGGCTTGCACTGGCCGGGTTGGTCCTGGTCCTGGGATTGGCGGCATGTTCGCCGGTGATGCGCTTCCATGGCTACGCGCCGGGCGATGCGGAACTCGCCCAAATCGAAGTCGGGCGCGACACGCGCGAGTCGGTCGAGCAGAAGCTGGGCAGGCCCGGCGTCGGCGGCGTGCTGGAAGGGTCGGACTGGTTCTACGTGCAGTCCGACTGGCGCGAACGCCCGCT
>SLKW01000307.1 GCA_007134405.1 Paracoccaceae bacterium | reverse complement strand
GAAAGCTCGACGGCGCGAACCGTCTCCCTGAGGTCGTCCGAGGGGTTGAGTTCAAGGACGGCATCAAGCAACTTCAAGCCGCCGCCTGATCACGCCATCACCAACTTTCGCGCATAGCTCGTCCCGGCCCTTATTGGCGCGGTCGGGCAGCAGGCTTCATCACCTGCATTGAAAGCACAACCTGCCGGTACAAACCATGACGTGGATCATTCCAGAAGCTGAATGCTCGGCGGCGATCACGTCGCATACACCGTTTCGTCGTTTTATCTGGTTCGCCTGGGTATGATCGCTGCGGAGTGATCGAATGGCCGTTCTCGGGCAGCGATCTGCGAGAAACGAACGGCAGAAGAGGGCCGATCACGTTGGTCCCCTCAATACAACAACGGCAAAGCCGTCGATCTCCAAGGCGGTCGGTATGGGCTCAATCTGACGGGAGCCTGCGCTGAACGGATGAGCGGTAGTTTGCGGACGGAGCCGTCATTCGCTGCGAGTGCGGAATGGCGGACATTTTCCCACACCAAGTGCAGCAGCGGATTCACGGGCATCCCCGCAGGGGCGGCAAAGCATGGCGGAAAGGCGCTTTGCGCTGTCCGAAGGGCCAATTAGTGCGCACCGCAACGAAGCGCTCGAGGCAGTTGCGCTGACGCGCAGCACTTATGCCAGTTCCGTCAGCGGAAGGCGGGTTCCGACTGTAGGTGCGTCACCACGACGAGCGGCGGAGAGCAGCAACAGCCAATATCGAGTTGTCGCCTGCGAGAGCTACCACGTCAGCGTGCGGGAACCGATCAGCAAGCCGATGACGGCGACGATGAGGATCGCCGCAGCATAGGCCGGCAGGAAGAAAAGCGCCGCGTCCTGATCGCAGTAGAGCGAGTAGATCGCCGCGGCAAGACCGCCAGCCGCCAGACCACCCAATGCGCCGGCGAGGGCCGGTCGTTGGGGCGCCCCGGCGGACAGCGCCCAGAGTGCCGCACCGAGAAGCGGCAGCGCAAGCGTCGGGATGCTGGTGAGGCAGACCATGAGGCTGGGCGTGGCAAGCGCGCTGGAAAGGCCCGAGAGGCCACCGCCGGCAAGGGCGATCCCGAAGGCGGCCAAGAGCACCGCGCCGAAGACGCACAAGCCGGTGGCGGGCCTGCCTCCTTCTGCCTCTGGCCTGGACAGCAAGAGCGCCAGTGCCCCGGCCAGCAGCGCAAGGACCAGCGGCAGGAGCGACTTGAACGCGGCGGCCAAACTCAGCGCGGCGACGAGGTCCGGCCGGAACCCTCAGAAGAGCAGGAAGGCGGCGAGCGACGCGACGAAGGCCACGGGTAGCGCCCGCGCGAGCTTCTGCGCGACGGTGAGTCGTGGCAGCGTGTCGGCGGCCAGCGCGGCGATCAGATCGTCGGTCTTCATTCCATCATCCTTTCCCGCAGCCGGGCGATGCTCTTCAGCGGGTGGAGCGCCACGCGAACCGCCCCCTCGCTCATCTGGAGACGACTCGCGGTTTCCGCAACCGTCTCGCCCCGGAGACCGAAGCTGCGAACGATGTCGGCCGAACGCGGCTCCAACTGGCCGAGCACCTTTTCGATGTCGCGCGCCACTGTCGGGTCCGGCGCCTCGGCGGCGGGCAGGCTCTCGGCGAAATCCTCCATCGGCAGATCGACCCATTGGCCGCGGGCACGAAAGGCATCGGCCACCTTGTGCCGCGCGATGGCGTAGAGCCAGGGGCGCAGGGGTGCGTCTTCCCGCCAGGTCTGACGCTTGAGGTGAACCGCCAGCAGCACCTCCTGCACCACATCCTCGCAACCATCAGGCCCCAGCGCCGCACCGCGGGCGCGCACGAGGCCGCCCTGCACTGACGCTGTGTTCAAGTCGGTACTCGTACCGTACTCGCACAGGTTTTCTCACTCGCCGCAGTCTGCATGTGCCGTAACCGCCCAGCCGTAATCGCTCAGCCGCCGAGGCATCGCTGTCATTTTACGACGGGAGCCGATAGCCGATGATCGTGCGGACTGGGCGTCGCTGCCTTCTCGCTGCGAGGCATTTTTCGCCTTCGGCCGACCGTCCGTGGCACTCATTTCCGTACCAGCGGTAACGAGCCCATCATACTTCTGACCAATCCCAGAAGGAGCCTGACATGACCACACTTCCCATCGCTTTCGTCGGCCAACTGCACGGCCGGAGCGTCCGCATGTGCTTGGAGCGCGTGCTGACTCCGATGACCGAGGCACTCCCAGGCGACATCGTCGCAGTCCGGGAGTCAGGCCTGTACCTCGACAACGCGTCCTTCATCAATTCGAGCCAGTTCCTGCTGCGCACGCAGAAGGGATTCTTGCAGCTTCGGCTAAGCGACCTTCCTGAAAAGAAGCATCGCATCTGCGCTGAGGCCCTCGGCCGCCTCTCTAACGACTGGGAGCTCTATGGTGACCTCGCCGAGGTCGACGAAGGGCAGCTGCTCGACGAGGACGGCGGAGCCGCCATCGAGATGGTGCGGTTCCTAAATGGTGTCGGGATCGTTCGCTCTGCGCATAACCGCGTGTTCGGCGAAGCTGTCAGCTCCTGCCCAGGCTCGATCAGTGCGTTGGTGACCGAGGGCTCGGACGAAAGCCGACCAGCACCGTCGGAGCCCGAGCGCAACGCCCTGTATGCGGCCTGGCAGCAGATTATCTCGGGCAGAGACTGCGTTGCATTTTGAGCAGGGCAGGTTAAAGTGCCGGCGGCTGAAGGCGGGCGCAGATGCACCGAGGATAACTGGCATTCGACGAGCTGGCGAGCGGCGTAACGGTAGCGCTTGGTTGTTCCACCGTCGAGCGTGTCTTGCACCATGGCCCGGGCATGCGGCGAGATCCGTGGCAGCGGTCTCACCAGCGGCCGATTTCGGAAGCGGCCGCGACGATCAGGCTGCGGAGCCAGACGTGTCGGGGCGAATCCTGATGGCGTCCATGCCAGGCGAGGCTCATCGCCACGCGGTCCAGTTCCAGTGGAGGTGGCACCAGCGCAAAGCGCCGCATGTCGGCGGCAGTTCGGGCAAGGCTCGATGGCAGCGTCATGACCAAATCGGAGCGAGCGGCGATTTCGACGGCCGCGAAGAAGCTTGGGACCCGCACCTTCACTCGCCGCCGTCTGCCAAGACGTGCGAGCGCCTGATCGATCCAGGCGGGGCCTGACCCGGTGATACTGACCACGAGATGATCGAGGCCGAGATACCGATCGAGCGTGAGGTTGACGTCTGTGGCCGGATGATCCGCGCGCAGGAGGGTCACGAAGTCATCCTCGTAAAGCTTGCGTTTCCGAAGCCCGGCAGGCGCGTCGTCGACGACGCCGATGAGGGCATCTACGGCGCCGGATTCGAGCGCATCGATGGGCCTTCTCTTGGGCGGCACCACCTCGAGATCGAGGGCCGGAGCCTGGTCCGCAAGGTGGGCAAGAAGTCGTGGAGCAAGCACTGCCGCCTCGAGGTCCGCCATCAGCAGACGCACGGACCCGGTTGCCTGCCCCGGATCGAAGGCGCTGCCATCGAGCAGTTCGCCGACGCCGGTCAGCGTGTCGTGCAGCAAGGGCCGAATTTCTTCGGCGCGCGCGGTCAGCAGGTATCCCCCCGGCCCCTCCACCAGAAGCGCATCCGAGAATAGCTTTCGCAACCGCGCAAGTGCTCTGCTGGCCGCAGGCTGGCTCATGCCGAGTCGCATGGCGGCCCGGGTGACGCTGCGCTCATCCAGGAGCGCCTGAAGCACGACCAGAAGGTTGAGGTCGATGCCTCGCAAATTCACTTCACGCATGACTGCTATAGAACACATGCATTGGACGCATGGAAGTGGTCGTCATAGTCTCCAGCTGTGACAAACGAGGAGAGACACCATGTATGTAGTGCTCGGAGCGAACGGACGCGCCGGTGGCGAGACCGCCCATGCGTTTCTCGAAATGGGACAACCCATCCGCGTCTTCCTGCGGCGCCCGGGGCAGGCTGAAACCTGGCGGAAGCTCGGCGCGGATGTCGCCATTGGCAGCATCGAGGACGCATCCAGCCTGGCCGACGCTCTGGTGGGCGCATCGGGTGCCTTCCTTCTCTGCCCACCGCCCGAGAGCGGAGACCCCTACCTGCGCGCCGAAAAGGTCGGCTGGACGCTTGCCCAGGCGGTGCGCCAGGCCGAGTTGCCAAGGGTCGTCGCCCTGTCCTCGATCGGCGCCCAGCACGAGACGGGCACGGGCGTCATCGCGATGCTCAACATCCTGGAAAGGCATCTCGATCGGGGTGCGCCCGCCACCACCTTCCTGCGGCCGGGCTATTTCGTCGAAACCTGGGGTGAGGTTGCAGAGGCCGCTATCGCTGATGGCGTGCTTCCGAGCTTTCTCGAACCCGCGAAGAAGATACCGATGGTGAGCACCATTGATGTCGGGCGCACCGCTGCCCTCCTCCTTTGTGACGACTTCCGTGGCCAGCGGATCGTCGAGCTTTCGGGCCCAGAAGACTGGAGCGCCAACGATGTCGCGCAGGCATTCGGCGAGGTACTCGGTCGCCGCTTGGAAACGGCATGCGTTCCCCCCGAGGCGCGTCCCGCGGTGCTTGCCGAGGCCGGTATGCCTCCGGAAGTCGCGGACGCGCTGCTCGGAATGTATGACGGCATCGCCAATGGCAGGGTCGCGAATGATGACCGCAACGAGCTTCGCCGCGGTTCCGTGCCGCTGATCGATGCGGTATACCAGATCGTTCGGAGCATGGCGGCATCCGCGGATGCCTGACAGGGGTCATGGCAGCGGCGGGGCCGGTCTGGCTTGAGGAGCATGCACCACCCCCGAGGCGACAACGGCGGGGAACCCCGAGCGCAGGTTGGCGCGAGTGACTCGTTCACCGCGCCCAGCGTCAGGCGCGCGAGGTCGGCCCCGTGCGTCGCGGTGCTGCCGCCGCGCGCCCTGACGCGAGGTTGCCTCCCTTGGATGCGGACCCGTGGCTACGTCATCCCTCGCGGATCTCGGGCTCGACCAGCCGGGCGAGCGCGTCGAAGCTCTGTTGCCAGCCGAGGCGGCAGGCGTCCTCGGGAATGGCGTCGGGCAGGCCCTGCTGCTCGACCGTCAGTTCGGTCCCCATCGCCACCGGGCGCAGGCGGTAGGTCATGATCATCTCGCCGGGCAGGTTCGGGTCGTCGAACCGGTCGGTGGCGACCAGGCGTTCGTGCGGCACCACTTCGCGCCAGGTGCCGCCGAAGCCGTGCGACTGGCCGGTGGTGAAGTTGCGAAACGCCATCCGGTAGGTGCCGCCCTCGCGGAGGTCGAATTCGTGCACTTCGGCGACGAAGCCGTCGGGTGCGTTCCATTTCGCCAGTGCCGCAGGGTCGGTCAGCCCCCGCCAGACGCGCTCGGGCGGGGCGCGTAGGATGCGGATCTGGGTCAGCGTGTAGGGCATCGTGATCTCCTGTTTTTGATTGCGGCTTGCGCAGCTTTAGGGCCCCGGATCAGCGGGTCGATACTTTCTGCGTCAGATCCATTTCGCGGGTTTCGAACACCTCGAACATGCGGCGCGCGGCTACTCGGCGGCACGTTCGAGCGCGGCGATGTCGATCCGCCGCATCTGCAGGAAGGCTTCCATCGCCTTCTGAGGCGATGCTTCGAGCAGCCTCGGCAGTTGGCGGGGCAGAATCTGCCACGACAGCCCGAAACGGTCCTTTAGCCAGCCGCAGCGTTCGGCATCGGGCTCGGCGCTCAGCGCCGTCCAGGTGCGGTCGATCTCGGCCTGGTCATTGCAGAGGACGACGAAGGAATTGGACTCGGTGAAGGTGAAGTCGTGGTCGAGCGCGCTGTCGGTTGCCATGAAGGTCTGCTCGGCCAGGCGGAACTGCGCGTGCATCACTGTGCCCGGCACCTCGCCGCCCGAGCCGTCGTGGCGCAGCACGCCTTCGATGCCCGAGGCGGGGAAGGTCTCTGTATAGTGCGCCATCGCCGTCTCGGCCTGGCCGGCCTTGTCGCCAGTAAACAGCAGCATCGGCGTCACCACCTGGCCCCCGGTCTGCTCCGAATTCCTCAGTGAAAGCTGCCATGACATGCCCCAGCGGTCGTCGATCCAGCCGTAGCGCGGGCTCCATGGATAGGCGTCGAGCGGCATGCGCAGCTGCCCGCCCTCGCCAAGGGTCGCCCAGGCGCGGTCCAGCGCCGCCCGCTCCGCGAAGGTCAGGAAGTACGATACCGCCGGGGTCGGCCGGAAGCGCGGGCCGCCGTTGAGCGCCAGCATCTTCTGGCCGCCGAGGTGGAACTCGACGACCATCGCCTGCCCCTCGGGTTGCCCATGCACCTCGAATCCGGCCTTGCCGTAGCGGGTGACGGTACCGATGCCGGAACCCGGAATGAACGCGCTGTAGAGCGCGGCAGCCTCCTCGGCGGCGCCATCGAACCACAGATGCGGAAGGATCTTTGTCGCCATTTCAGAGCTCCACCACCGGCTCGAACCCGCCGAAGATCAGCCGCCTGCCGTCGAAGGGCATGTCGTGCGCAGCCATGCGCGGGTCGTGCATAACCTTCGCGTTGCCGGCGTCGCGCGCGGCGCGGTCGGGCCACTGGACCCAGGAGAAGACGATCTCCTCGTCCGGCTCGGCCTTCACCGCGCGGCGGAAGTCGGTGAGCGTGCCCTCGGGCACGTCCACGCCCCAGGCCTCCATGATCCAGCTCGCGCCGTGCTCGATGAAGATCGGGTCGTGGGTGCGGGCGACGTTGACGAAGTCGTCGCGCCGGTCGCGCTTGACGGCGACGACGAACCCGTCGACATAGCCGCCGGGGCGCCGGGAGCCCAGTTCGAAGACCGGCTCGAAGGCGCCAAAGACCACGCGCTTGCCGTCGAAAGGCATCGGGTTCGTCTCGGGGCTCACGCGCGGATCGTCCATCGGCGCCTGCATGACCTGGTCGTGGACCGCCTTCGACGGCCAGACATACCACGACAGGACCACCGTTTCCTCGGGCGCCGCCTGCACCGCCAGCGGAAACGAGGTGAGCTTGCCCGCCGGCACGTCATCGCCCCAGCATTCCGCGGCCGACAGGCAGCCGCGATCGCGGAAGGCCTCGGCCGCCTTGGACGCGTGCTCGATGAAGGCGGCGCGGTTCGCCGTCGGCACCGCGCAGATGAAACCCTGGATGCAGGTCATGTAATGTCTCCTTTCCACTCAGCCGGGGGGCGGCTGGCACCCCCGGTCTCATCGGTGTGCTATGCGCCGCGGTCGGGCCCGGGCTGCAGGATCGCCCACTGGATGCCGAACGGGTCCTCGACCAGGCCCCAGTCGTCGCCCCAGAACTGCCGCTCGTAGGGCATGACCTGCGTGCAGCCGGCGGCGAGCGCGCGGTCCCACCAGGCGCGGCCGTCGGCGACCACGAGTTGCATGTGGGCGCGGTTCAGCCGTCCCGGGTCGGCGCCGTCCTCGCAGCCCATGTCGGTCATCATCAGGCAGCCGCCGTTGATCTCGAGCTGGGCGTGCATCAGCCGCTCGGGTTTCTCGCCGTCGGGCATCCGGCCCATGTCGGTCGCGCCGAAGGCTTTTGCGTAGAAATCCGCGGCCTCGTTCGTGTGGCCGCCGTAGCCGATATAGGGGATGACCCCGTTCATCACGGCGGCGTCGGGGCGGGTCACGGTTGAGGTGTCGGTCATGTCAGTCCTCCCTTTCGAGTGTGTTTGGTTCAGGCGGCCGGGGCGGCCGCCGACTGCGGTGCCCTGTCCCGGTCGGCCGCCGCGAAATGCGCCATCTGGTCGGCATGCGCCTTGATGAAGGCCGGTCGGGCGGTGGCGCGGGTGATGTAGTCGCGACAGGCGGGATAGCCGGCCAACCCGCCAGCGAAGCGATCGACAACGCGAAAGGCATCGACCATAGCGATGTCGGCAATTGAGAAATCACCGGCCAGCCATTCCTGGCCGACGAGCACACGCTCCATGTCCGAAAGGCGGCCATGCAAAAAGGCATCGAGGCGCTCGCGACCCGGCGTCCGCTCTGAGTCGCCGGCGAAGCCGAAGATCGCGGTCGTTATGACCGGCGGTTCGACCGAATTGAGTGCCGCGAAGAGCCAGCTGATCGCCTCGGCACGGCGGCTCGGCTCGGTCGGCAGGAGGGTTTCGCTATAAGCGCCCAGATGCAGCAGGATCGCGCCGCTCTCGAAGATCGAGATATCGCCATCGATCAGCCAGGGCACCTGGCCGAAGGGCTGATGCTCCAGATGCGCCGCCCCCCGTTCGCGCAACGGCACCGTCGCAATACGGTAGGCAAGCCCCGCTTCCTCCATCGCCCAGCGTGCCCGCAGATCGCGAACATAGCCGCGCGGCCCCTCGGGCACCCAGTCGAAGGTCGTCAATGTCAGGTTGGTCATGCGTTCGCTCGCTCCTCAAGGTTCCAGGTCGACGGCGGCTCGGAAGCTGCCGTCCATGTGAAAGGGCACCGAGTCGTGCTCGTGAGTGATGCGCCAGCCGGCCTGGCTGCGATTGAGGACGCGGGTGACGCGCGACCACCAGGCGGCCTCCTCGCCGCTGCGGGTCCGCGTGCGCGTGTGCTGCAGGCCATGGGCAACGGCGAGATCGCCCGCGACCTCCACCACCAGATTGCGCGTCGCGACCTCGACCGGCGCGCCGCAGCCGTCGAGCCAGGCCTGCATCCCGGCCCGATCGAAGTCGCGGCGCTGAAGCGGCGGCGCCAGGTCGGCGATGCTCGCCCCGGGCGCGTAGTACTGCGCAATCGCCTCGGCGTCCTGCGCCAGGTTCCCGGCCGCGATCGCCTCGATGATACCCCGGATCGCCGCGTCATCCGCCCGGATCGGGGCTTCGCTTGCCTCTGTCATCTTGGTCCTCCCTTTCGATCTTCTGTACCGCGCCTCGCCGGCGCGTCGCGCGCCGGTCGAGCGTTCCCCGGTCAAGGGCCGGCACGCGTCGGTGACGCATTCGTCCCGCTCCGTCAGGCCTCGCCGAAGGCGGCGGCGAGGAAGCCCTCGGGCAGCTCGGTGTCGTCGGGACCTCCCATCATCCGCTGCGTGAAGAGTATCGCGACCGTGTCGATGGCCGGGTCGCACCAGAAGGTGGTGCCAAAGCCGCCCCACCAGCCGAAGCGGCCCCGCGCCGCCGGGTCGGAGCGCAGCGCGACCCCCAGCCCCCAGCCGTGGCTGTCCCAGAAATCCGGCGGGAACCAAGGCGAGGCGGCCTTCTGTTCTGCGGTGATCTGGTCGGTCAGCATCTCGGCCACCAGTTCCGCCGACAGAAGCCGCCGGTCCTCCGCCATGCCACCGTCGAGCAGGAAGCGCCCGAAGGCATGGAAGTCGTCGACGGTCGAAACCTGTCCGCCGCCGCCCGCCTCGAAGGGCGGCGGATTGGCAAAGCTCGTGCCCGAGGCGGCGTTCCAGACCTCGAATTCGCCGGTCAGTGCGCTGCGCCAGTAGGTGGTGGCGAGACGCTCGGCGGGACCGTGAAAGCCGGTATCGGCCATGCCCAGGGGCACGAAGATGCGGTCGCGTTGGAACGCGCCGAGCGACATGCCGGCCGCCCGCTCGATCAGCACGCCGGCGACGTCGAGCCCGGTATGGTAGAGCCACCGCGTGCCCGGCTGATGAACCAGCGGCATCTCGCCCAGCCGCGCCATGAAGGCGTCGGCATCCTCGCCGAAGAGCCGCGGTCCGGGCGCCACGCCCAGCTCCTGCATGCGGCGGGCGATCGGCACCGCGGCCGGGTCGGCGGAGACGGCGCCGAGGCCCATGCGCATGGTCAGGAGATCGCGCAGGGTGATCGCGCGCTCGGCCGGCACCGTCTCGTCGAGCGGACCGTCGAGGCGGCGCAGCACGCGGCGGTTTGCGAGCTCCGGCAGCCAGGGATCGACCGGGTCGTCGAGGCCCACGACCCCGTCCTCGACCAGCATCAGCGCCGAGACCGCGGTGACCGGCTTGCCGATGGACGCGACCGCGAAGACCGTGTCGCGCCTCATCGGCGCGCCGCTTTCCAGATCGCGCACCCCCGCCACATGCGTCCAGACCTCGCCGCCGCGCCCGATCAGCGCCACGAGCCCCGGCACCTCGCCCGCCGCCACGGCGCGGTCCAGGCGCTGACGCAGGTCATCGAGCGCGGCAGCAGCGGCCGGGAGCGGCAGGCCAAGCCCGGTGATCAGCAGGCCGACACCGCCCATCTGCAGAGTTTCGCGGCGCGGGATCGAGGCAACCGGTTCACGAACCTCGTATTGGCGCATCCTGACCTCCCTTGGAATCGCCTTGAGACCTTGCCTAACAAAGATAACTTGCATATACAAGTTCCATTGGCGGCGCGCGATCCGCAATGGCTGAAACCCGCTGACCGGGCCACGCGCGCACCGGACGGCCCTGCTTCCCGCGGACAAAGATTGCAACTACAAGCAGCAACATGGACCATCTCGACGCCGCCCGCACCATGGCCGCCGATTGCCTCTGCTTCCGCGCCCGGCGCACGGCGCGGGCGATCACGCGCGCCTACGATGCCGCGCTGCGCCCGACCGGGCTGCAGGCCACGCAGGTGACGCTGATGAACGTCGTCGCCCTCGGCCCCGGCGGCGCCCGGCCGATGGGGCAGCTCGCCGAGATCATGGCGCT
>SLKW01000347.1 GCA_007134405.1 Paracoccaceae bacterium | reverse complement strand
TGCAGCCACATGAAGAGCACGAAGGCCGTAAAGCTCACGTCGCCCGCCGTCATCAGCAGAAGGATCGCCACTGCCGAGGCGATCTGCGCCAGAAGCGCGACCGAGACCAGCCGCTGCATCCCCAGCCGCACGACGAGCGTTGCATTGATCAGGCTTGCCGGGGCCGAGAAGACCGCGACCAGGGCGAACCAGTAGGGAAATTCCGGTCCGCGGTCGAAGGTCTGCTCGAAGATCAGCGCGACGCTGGCGAGCCAGGCGAACATCGGCGCGAAGCTCAGCGCAAGCGCCAACAGGAAAAGCCGCACGCGGGCGTGGCCAAGGACCTCGCGCAGCGCGGCCCAGAGGTCGGCCGGGTGCAGGTTGCGCCGACTCTCGGGCGGCAGGGTTTCGGGCTGGCGCAGCGCAAGCCAGGTCCCCGAGACAAGGCCGAAGACGAGAAAGCTCCAGAAAATCGCGCGCCAGCCGAAGCCCGCAGCGATATAGGCGCCGATCAGGGGCGCGACCGCCGGCACGAGCACGAAGACCGCCATCGCGAAGGACATGACGCGCGCCATGTGCCGGCCGACGTAGAGGTCGCGCACCAGCGCCTGGGCGACGACCCGCGGCGCGGCGGCGCCGAGGCCCTGGACGAACCGCGCCGCCAGCAGCGTCTCCAGGCTGTCGGACGTGGCCGCGACGGTGGCCGCGACCATGTAGATCGCGATCCCGGTCAGGATCACCGGCTTGCGCCCGAACCGGTCCGAGATTGGCCCCGACAGGAAGGTGCCCAGCCCCAGCCCGACCACGAAGACGGTAATGACCAGCTGCGCGCGCCCCGGGTCGGGCGGTGAAAGCTCGTCGCCGATCACGCCGAGGACGGGCAGCATCGCATCGATGGAGAACGCGACCGTGGCGAAAAGAAGCGCCAGAAGCGCGATGAACTCGCCAAAGCGCAGGCGCTGCTGCGCGGCGTCGCTGGCCACGCTCATGCCTGACCCGCCAGATCGTCGATCACCTGCAGCCAGACCTCTTTCGGTTGCGCCCCATGCAGGACATGCTGGCCCGCGATGATGAAAGCCGGCACGCCGCGCAACCCGCGCGCGCGGATTTCGGCATCCCGGGCACGGATTTCGGCCACGTCGCCGTCGCCTTCCAAGAGCCGGCCGATCATCGCTGCATCGAGTCCCGATGCGCCGGCTATCCGCGTGAGCACGTCATGCGCACCGATGTCCGCGCCGTCGGCGAAATAGGCCCGGAAAAGGCCGCTGACGACCGCGTTCTGCCGCCCCTCGAGCCCGGCCCAGTGGATCAGCCGATGCGCATCAAGCGTCGAGGGCACGCGCGTCTGTTTCGCGAAGTCGATCGCGATCCCCGCCGCCTCGGCCGCCTGCTGGACGGGAAGCATCGCCTTGACCGCGCCCTCCTTGCCGCCGAATTTTGCCTCCAGGTAGTCGGCGCGGTCCATGCCGCCGGGCGGCATGTCGGGATTCAGCATGAACGGGTGCCACTCGATCGCGAACGGGTGCTCGGGGCGCGCCTCCATCGCGGCGTCGAGACCGGCCTTGCCGATGTAGCACCAGGGGCAGATCGGGTCGGAGAAGATGTCGAGGCGGATCATGCGCCGTCCTTCCAGCCTTCGCGCAGGGCGCGGCGGTTCAGCTTGTTGTTCGCGCCCTTGGGCAGCGCGTCGCGGGCAAGGAACAGGCGCGGCTGCTTGTAGCGGGCGAGCTGCGCCGCCCCATGCGCGGCGAGCATCTCGTCATCCAGCGGGGTCTCGGCAGGCACGTAACAGAGCGCGATGACGCTGACGCCCTCCTTCACTGGCAGTTCCACAGCGGCGCTCTCGGCAATGCCCGGATGGGCGTCGAAGGCGCGCTCGACCTCCAGGGGCGACACGCGGTATCCGCCGGCGTTCAGAATGTCGTCGTCGCGACCCAGGTAGCGGATGGCGCCGTCTTCTTCCATCGTGACCATGTCGCCGGTCAGGAACCAGCCGTCCCGGAACCGCGCCGCCGTCTCGGCCTCGGCGCGCCAGTAGCCGAGCATCAGCCCCGGATCGGCCGCATCCACCGCCAGCTGCCCGGCCGCGCCGCGTGGCACGGGCGCGCCATCCTCGCCGAGAACCGCGACGCGCCGGCCGGGTTGCGGAAAGCCCGCGGTGCCCGCCGGCGCCGGGCGCGCGGGGCAGGCCGAGACGTAAGTCGAAACCTCGGACATCCCCAGCGCCTCGAAGACCTGCGTGCCGGTCGCTTCCTGCCATGCGGCCCGGGTGGTCTCGGGCATCTTCTCGCCGGCCGAAAGCCCGTGGCGCAGGCGGGGCAGGGCGGGGATCGGCATTTTCAGCATCTGCCGGTAGACGCCGGGTGCGGCGGCGAAGATCGTGGCGTCGAAGCGTTTCAGCAGCAAGGGCAGTTGCGCCGGCGCGATCCCGGCCTCGGGGATGAGGGCGGTCGCGCCGATCGCCCAGGGGTCCATGAGGCCGGTGCCCAGCGTGTAGGTCCAGTTGAAGGCACCCGCATGCATCAGCCGGTCGTCGGGTGTCAGCCCATACCAGCCGTCCCACATCATCCGCCTCGCCCAGACGGCGCGATGGGCGTGCAGCACGCCGCGTGGCCGGCCCGAGGTGCCCGAGGTGTAGACGATGTAGCCGAGCCGGTCAGGCTCGCCCATGTCCCAGGCGCAGGGGGCGTGCCCG
>SLKW01000499.1 GCA_007134405.1 Paracoccaceae bacterium | reverse complement strand
TCGCCATAGAAGAGCGGCGTGGATGGGTGGCCGAGTGGTTTAAGGCACCGGTCTTGAAAACCGGCGTGGGGGAGACCTCACCGTGGGTTCGAATCCCACCCCATCCGCCATCAGCTCAAAATGTCCGAACCCACCTCGATTTCGCATGGTCGCGCCCAGCACCGGCAGTTTGGCGGATTCACGCGCAGCCCCGCCAGTGATGAGAAAACCGAGGGATCAACCGCTCGCTTCGGGCGTTATTGGCGCAGAGTCCGGGGAGGGGCTTTGTCGAACCAAAGGAGACGACAATGAAAAAGCATCTTGCAATCGCCGCCAGCGTGTTCGCTCTTGCCGCAGCGCCAGCGTTGGCCGACAGCCACGAAGACGCCGAGCACGAGTTTCCGCTGACGATGGAAGAATTCATGGCGGCCTACCAGGTCACGCCCGAGGAATTCGCCGAGATCGACACTGATGGCGACGGTCAGGTGTCGGAAGAGGAATATGAGGAAGCGCGCGAAGCCGGGCTGATCGACGACGACGACGAAGACGACTGATCTGGAATACGTCTCGCGAGAAGGAGACAACGGCGGCAGCACCTCGGTGTCGCCGTTTCCCTTTGTGCGGCGGCCCAAAGGAAATGCCGCCGGTCGAATGCGCCATGACGTTGAACATATCCGTCCGGAAGGCGCTGTCCGACAGGCAGGGTCCGTCACACCTGCCCCGCCGGTCAGGAAACGTAGTAGTCCTTGTACTTGCCGCGGTTGTAGCCGTAGCCGCCTTCCTCGTAATTCGAGGCCTGCGTTTCGTTGACTTGCACCATGGCCATCCCGGCGATGGGCGCATTCACGGCCTGAAGCTCCTTGAGACCCTCGAGTACCGCCCCCCGCGGGGTATGATGCCAGCGCACGATATAGACCACTGCATCCACCAGAGGTGCCAATATCCGCGCATCTGCGACGATTACGGCCGGCGGCGTGTCCAGGATGACGAGGTCATAGGACTCCCTGAGTTGTTGGATCAGATCCCGGAACCGGTTCGACGACAGCACATCCGCCGCGTTGAGCGAACTGCGCGGCTCGGAGGGCTTGGTCATCAGGACATGCAGACCGGTCTCGGGGTCGCGAAAGATTCCCTCGTCCAGCGTCGCCTTGCCGGAAATGACGGAAAGAAGGCCCGGGTTCCCGTCATCGGCGTTAAGCAACCGCGCCAGCGCCGGCAGGCGCAGGTCGCAATCGACGATGATCGCCGACTTGCCCATCTGGCGTGACGTCATCGCCATAAGCATCGAGGTGGTCGACTTGCCCTCGCGCGGAACCGATGAAGTGAACATCACAACGCGCGGGGGATTGTCGATATTCGAGAACAGGATGCTGGTGCGCAGGCTGCGGATGGACTCGGCCAATGAAGACTTAGGATTTTCCCTGAAATTCTTGAGCACGTCACGCCGCCGGATCCGCCACCCGATGGCTGGGATCGATCCAAGCAATGGCTCGCCGGTCATTGTCTCAAGCTGCAGGCCGGAACGGTAGGTATTGTTGAGCACTTCACGCAGGAAAACGATGACGAGACCGAGGAACGCACCGACAGCCAACGCCACCATGATGGTGCGCTGCTGTTGCCCGGCAAGCGCGGCGTGCGGGCGCTCGGCGGCTGCAAGGATGCGTGCGTCCGACGCCTGAAGCTCTTCCTGTTCCGATACCTCGGTCAAGCGCGTGAGGAAGTTCTCATACAGGGCGCGGCGCGCCTGCGCCTCGCGCTCGAGTTGGCGCAGCGTGATCGCCTGGCGCGATTGCTCCAGCGCCTTTGTCTCCAGTTCCTGCACCTCGGCTTCGAGGCGCTGAAGCTGTTCCTGTTCCGATATCCATTCCGCGCGGGCCGCTGAGATCACGCGCCTTGCCTCGGCGTCCATGCTTTCGCGCACCTCCTCGAGCTGCGCATCAACCTCCCGCAGGGCCGGGTGGTTCTCTGCAACCGTGTTGACCAGCCCGGCGCGCCGGCGCACGAGATCCGCCTCACGGCTGCGGAAGTCCCGGATCAACTCGGAGGCGCGAAACTCCGCGATCGCGCCGAAGTCGCGGCCTTCGCGAAATGCGTTGTCCAGCCGTTCGAAGGTCGAGCGCGCCGCACTTGCCGCATTGCGGGTTGTCGACAGGGCAGCATTCAGGGCGGAAAGCTGCTGCTGGGTAATCTCGAGCGACGCGCCGGCATCGCCGGCCAGTTCGGCACGAGCACGTTCCACCGCATCCTCTGCCACCTGCACCCGCTGCTCCAACTCATCCACGCGGACGCTCAACCAATCAGTTGCGGCGCGCGTCGCCTCGAGCCGTGCCTCGAGCTGGTCAACGATATACTGTTCGGCGATACGGTTAGCGACACGCGCGGCCGTGGTGGGGTCGAGTGAGATGAACGAGATGTCGATGACACGGGTGCCGCGGACTGGCTCCAGTTCCAGCCGCGACAGCACGTTCCGGTTCACTGTCTGCCGTTCGCGCTCGGCCACAATTTCGGGATCGGGCGGGGGGGGCGCTGGCGGGGGAGGATCGAGAATGCCAAGATCCTGCAACGTTTCTGTAATGAGAGCCACGGGCATGTTCAGCACAGACCGCACGTTGTCTATCAGCGTGGGCTCCGGCTCACGCAGGCTTGGATTGAATTCGGGGTTGCGGTTGAGTTCCTCGAGACGGACCACGCGCTCGATCAGAT
>SLKW01000226.1 GCA_007134405.1 Paracoccaceae bacterium | reverse complement strand
GGCCGAGGCACCGGTGGTCATGGCGGGCGACTGGAACGTCATCCCGCAACCGATCGACGCCGCCCACCCCGAGGCATGGGCCAAGGACGCGCTCTTTCTTCCCGAAAGCCGCGCCGCCTTCCGGCGGGTGGAGGCGCTGGGATATTACGACGCGCTGCGCCTGCGCCGGCCCGGCCCCGGTGAATACAGTTTCTGGGATTACCAGGCCGGCGCGCGGCGCCGCAATGACGGTATCCGTATCGACCATCTGCTCCTGTCGCCACAAGCCGCCGACCGGATGACCGATGCCTGGATCGAAAACACCCCGCGCGACTGGGAAAAACCCTCGGACCACACCCCGGTCTGGGTTGCGCTCGACCTCTGAGCCATGCCTTTGGGGACGAAAGCCCCCTGCGGCGACGGCCCCGCTTCCCGCTACGGCACTGCCTCGCGCGTCACGTCATGTTCGTGGACCCAGGCAAAACGTCGCAAAGCCAGGCCCGGCGCGACATGACCGGCAAGACGCAGGATCGCATGCCCGATGGGCGCGATCGGCGCGCGCAGGTGATAAGCGCGGGCATTGCGGTCGGCCGCGGCGACGATATCCTTGCACCGCCGCTTGCGCCGCGCCTCGAAGCCGGCCAGCGCCTCGGCCGGCGCATCGGGCCGGGCGGCAAGCGCCTCGGCCAGCACCCAGGCATCCTCGAGCGCCATGTTTGCCCCCTGCGCCAGAAACGGGAGCGTGGCATGCGCTGCGTCGCCCAGGATCACCGCCCGTCCCTGCCCGTCGTGCCAGCGTCGCGCCACCGGATGCCGGAACAACCCCCAGAGCCAGACCTGCTCGATCGATGCCAACCAGTCCGGCACCGACCCGCCGAAACCGCCGAAGGCCGCGCGCAGCGCCGTCGGGTCGTCGGCATGCGTCCAGCCCTCGGCAGCCCATTGCCGGCGTTCCTCGACCGCGACGATGTTGCGCAGCGCGCCGCCGCGCAGCGGATAGCTGACCAGATGCCGCCCTGGCCCCATGAACACCTGCACCACCGCCGGCCCGCCGCTTCCCGGGATCGTTGCCCGCCAAGCGACCTGGCCGGTGAAAAAGGGGCGTGAGGGCCCGTTCAGAACCGGGCGCAGCACGGAATGTACGCCGTCGGCGCCGATCAGCAGCCCCGCCGGCTGCCGCGCGCCGGTTCGCATCAGGGCCTCGGCGCGCGCCTTCAGTTCCACCGTGGACACCCGCTGCAGAAGCTTCACCCCTGCCCCGGCCGTGCGCGCCGCTGCCGCGAGCCCGGCGATCAGGTCCGCGCGATGACAGAGGTAGAAGCCAGGCACCGCCGGAAGGTCCATCCGCGTCACAAGCCGCCCGCGCTGGTCGCGCAGTTCGACCGCCTCGGCCTGGTCGCCGAGCGCCGCGGGATCGAGCCCCAAGGCCGTCAGGACGCGCGTTCCGTTCGGGCTGATCTGCAACCCTGCGCCGACCTCGGAGATCTCGGGCGCCTGTTCCAGTACCGAGACCGAGGCCCCGCGCCGGCACAGCGCCAGCGCCGCGGCAAGCCCGCCGATGCCGGCGCCGATCACCGTCGCTTGCAGACCCGACAGGGCGGAGGGCGGGTCGGCGTGAACCGCGATGGCGCGCGGGTCATTCATCCTCTTGGCTCCGCATTGAATGCAAAGCGCCGCACCCGGCGGGCGCGGCGCTCTCTGGCCGGAAGTGGCGGATCAGGTGTCGCGATGCACGCGCTCGCGACGCTCGTGCTTTTCCTGAGCCTCAAGCGTCATCGTCGCAATCGGCCGCGCATCAAGACGCCGGAGTGAAATCGGCTCGCCCGACACCTCACAATAACCGAACTCGCCATTTTCGATCCGCCGCAGCGCCGCATCAATCTTGGCGACGAGCTTGCGCTGGCGGTCGCGGGTGCGCAATTCCAGCGCGCGGTCGGTTTCCTCGGAGGCGCGGTCGGCCACGTCGGGAAGGTTGCGCGCGCCGTTCGCCAGCCCCACCAGCGTCTCTTTCGAGCCGTTCAGGATCTCTTCCTTCCAGGCCAGAAGCTTGCGCCGGAAGTATTCGAGTTGCCGCTCATTCATGAACGGCTCGTCTTCGGCCGGGCGATAGTCGTCTGGAAGGAAAATTTCGGGCTTCATCAGCACATCCCCATTACTCTGGCGGGTGACGGCATCTGAATCAACGGGTTGCTTCTCTGCAGTCATCCGGGCCCCTTAGGCGCGGCTCTTAGCGCAGCGATCCGGGATTGTCACGCAGATAATCGCGTCCAGATCCGGTTTCACATCTAGGTGTTGTGTCTGTGGCCCGAATGCACGTCCAGCGGGTCTTCGTGTCACAGGGTGATTTTCTGGAAGGCCTCGCGCAGCGCGGTCGACCAGGCCTCCGACATGTGGCGGAACTGTTCGTCGCCCGCCTCGATGCGGCGATACTCTCCGACCTGGAACGCATCGCGCTCGATCACGCACAGATCGAGCGGCATGCCCACCGAAAGGTTCGACCGCAAGGTCGAGTCCATCGACAAGAGCACAGCCTTCTTGGCATCGCCCAGCAGGGTGTCGGGGCGCACGACCCGGTCCAGGATCGGTTTGCCGTATTTGTGCTCGCCGATCTGCAGGAAGGGCGTGTCTTCGGTCGCCTCGATGAAGTTGCCCTGGCTGTAGACCAGGAACAGGCGCAACTCGCCGCCCTTGCGCTGCCCGCCGACGATCATGCTGGCCAGGGCGCTCTGCCCCGATTGGGAGAGCTTTTCATCCACGTCCCGGCGCACCGACGCCATCTGGCTACCGATGATTTCGGCCACGTCGAGCATCGTATGCGCCTTCATGATGGAGGTCTTCTCGGTCGCGTCGGGCTCCTTGATCGCTTCTTTCAGACGGGCGATCGTGGTCTGCGTGACCGACAAGTTGCCTGCCGCCAGAAGCGCGATGACCCGTTCGCCGGGTTCTTCGAAGAGATACATCTTCCGGTAGACGGCGATGTTGTCGACACCGGCATTGGTGCGGGTGTCGGACAGAAGGACAAGTCCGGCATTCAGTCGCAATCCCACGCAGTAGGTCATCTCGCTTTTCTACGCAAACTGAGCGCCTTGTCCATTGTCGTGGTCTATTGCTGCGCCGCCTCTATCGCAACCGTGACGTCGAGACGTTCTTCGCCGTTGCCGCGGGCGATGCCGCGGATGGGGGCAGCCTGGCGCGCGTCGGCGCCCGAGCCCAGCCGGATGTAGCGATCGTCAGGACAGCAGCGGTTCGCCGGATCGAACCCGACCCAGCCCAGATCCGCCACCCAGACCTCGGCCCAGGCGTGCGATGCCTCGTGCGGGGTGCCGTCATCGGTGGCATAGAGGTAGCCCGAGACGTAGCGCGCCGGCATGTCGCGGACCCGCGCGCAGGCGATGAGCGCATGGGTATGGTCCTGGCAGACCCCCTCGCCCTGGGCCAGCGCCTCGGCGGCAGTCGTGTGGGCATGCGTCGTGCCGGGGCGGTAGGCGATGGCGTCGGCCACCGCGTCCGACAGCGCATGCGCCAGCGCCAGCGGCCCGTTGCCCGAGGCCGAATGCGCCAGATCGACAAGCGCTGCATCGGTGCGGGTGGGTGCGGTCGGGTGCAACCAGGCGGTGGGCGGGATCGCTTCGCGATGGCGGCGCAGCAGGCCCGACAGATCCATCGTATCGACGCAACCGCGCACCCGCACAGTGATCTCCGACACCGGTCCGGTCACCGACCAGGCCTGCACCCAGTCGCCCGCTCCGTCGCGGAAGCCACCGCCGCGCTGCCCGCCCGAAACCGTCACCTCCCAGGACTGCACCTTCTGCCCGGCAAAGCGCGAGGGCGTCAGGCGGTGGCTTTGGACGACGCCCCGCACCGGCTGGTCGTAGTGGTAGCGCGTCACGTGATCGACCAGCAGTCTCATCGAATATCCCCGCTCAGGTAGGCGTCATGCACCGTCTGACCCAGCGCGCCGATCTCGTCGATGAAACGGGTCAGGAATTCGTGCAGCCCCTCGTCGAAGATCTCCTCGACCTCGGTTTCGGCGAGTTGCGCGAGCATCCGGCGCGCCGTCGACTGGGCCTGCGTCCGCCTGCCGTAGCCGCGCGCCAACCGCTCCAGATGCGCGTTGACCCCGTCGACGCAGGCGATCAGCGCGCGGGGCGACTGCGGGTTGAGGATCAGGAAATGCGCGATCCGCCGCGCCGTCACCTCGCCGCCATAGGCCCAGTGGAAGGCCCGGTGCGCCGACATCGCGCGCAGAAGCGTCATCCACTGGTAGTTGTCCAGCCCCGACCCCACGAATTCGACCTGTGGCAGCAGCACGTAATACTTCACGTCCAGAAGCCGCGCGGTGTTGTCGGCGCGCTCCAGGTGGTAGCCGATATGCATGAAATCGTAGTTGTCGTTCCTGAGTTGCGTCGCATCGATGGCCCCGCGCACCAGGGCGGTGTTGCGCGTCGTCCAGTCGGTCAGGCGGGCGAGCGAAAGCTCGCCGCGCGGCGTGCGCTCCAGCTCGCGCAGCTCCTGGTAGGCAGTGTTGAGCGCGTCCCAGACCTGCACGGTCAGCGCGGTGCGCACGATCCGGCCGTTCTCGCGCGCCTGCGTCAGGCAGGCGGCCACGGATGAGGGGTTGTCATGGTCGAAGAAGAGATGGCTTTCAATGTTGCGCTGGATCGGCTCGCCGTATTTCTGCGCGAAGGGCGCCGCCGTGCCCGCCGCGCGCAGCAGCGCGTCCCATTCATTGCGGTAGCCGTGGCCGGTATTGGGCACCAGCGCGATGCGCGCGCCGACCTCCAGGAGGCGCGCGGCGGTCTCGGCGCGCTCCATGTAGCGCGCGAGCCAGTATAGGTTGGAGGCGGTGCGGCTCAACATGGCGCGGCTCCGCTGACCGACGGAAGGGGAGAAGCGTCGTGATTCACGGCAGTGTGCGCGCGCGCACAAACTCGCAATTCATTGAATTCTCTAATTATATTCTGATTCATTAACCGGAATGAAACTTTCGGCCCAACCACCTGCCAGACGGGCGGCATCCCCCGGCCAGACCCGTTCAAGATGCTCAGCGTGTCCCTCATTCCGCCAGCACCCATGTATCCTTCACGCCGCCGCCCTGGCTCGAGTTGACCACCAGCGAGCCTTCGGTCAGCGCCACGCGCGTGAGCCCACCGGGGACGAGTTCGATCCGCTCGCCCACCAGGCAATAGGGGCGCAGGTCCACGTGGCGGGGGGCCACGCCCTCCTCGACGAAGGTGGGCACGGTTGACAGCGCCAGCGTCGGCTGGGCGATGTATTTCTCTGGCTCCTCGAGGATCTTGGCGCGGAACGCCTCGATCTGCTCCTTCGAAGATTTGGGACCCACCAGCATCCCGTAGCCGCCCGAGCCGTGCACCTCCTTCACCACCAGTTCCGGCAGGTTGGACAGCACGTATTTCAGGTCGTCGTGCCGGGCGCATTGCCAGGTCGGCACGTTTTCCAGGATCGGCTCCTCGCCCAGGTAGAAGCGCACCATTTCGGGGACGAAGCAGTAGATCGCCTTGTCGTCGGCCACGCCCGCCCCCGGCGCCGAGGCAATGGTCACCCCGCCCGAGCGGTAGACATCCATCAGCCCCGCGATGCCCAGCATCGAATCCGGTCGGAAGCAGAGCGGGTCGAGGAAGGTGTCGTCGATCCGGCGATAGATGACGTCGACGCGCTGCGGCCCCTGCGTGGTCCGCATGAAAACGAACTCGCCCTCGACGAACAGATCCTGCCCCTCGACCAGTTCGACCCCCATCAGGTCGGCCAGGAAGGAATGCTCGTAATAGGCCGAGTTGAAATGCCCCGGCGTCAGGATCACCACCGTGGGGTCGCCCTTGCACTTCTCGGGCGCGACCGAGGCCAGCGTGCGACGCAGCAGTTCGGGATAGCCCTCCACCGGCTCGATCCGGTTGGAACGGAAAAGCTCGGGGAACATCCGCATCATGATCTCGCGGTTTTCCAGCATGTAGCTGACGCCCGAGGGCGTGCGGCAATTGTCTTCCAGCACATAGAACTGGTCGGGGCCGGTGCGCACCAGGTCGATGCCGACGATATGGCTGTAGACGCCCTTCGGCGGGCGGATGCCGGCCACCGCCTTCTCGTAGGCCTCGTTCAGATAGACCAACCGCTCGGGGATGCGGCCGGCGCGCACGATCTCGCCACGGTCGTAGACATCCGAGAGAAACGCGTTGAGCGCGCGGGCGCGTTGCTTGATCCCGCGTTCGAGCCGGCGCCATTCGTCATGGGCGAAGACGCGCGGGAACATGTCGAAGGGAATCAGCCGGTCGGGGTCGCCACCCTCGCCATAGACGGCGAAGGTGATGCCGATGCGCCGGAACAGCGCCTCGGCCTCGGCCTGCTTGAGATTGCGCAACTCCGTCGGCATGGCGTCCATCCAGTCGCGCAGCCGCGCGTAGGGCGGGCGCACCGCGCCGGTGTCGTACATCTCGTTGAAATATGCGCTCATCCGACCCCCTTCCGCACAAGCAAAAGTAAACGCGAGCGCGAGTCAACCGGAAGCCCCTGTGCACGCCAAACGGGCATCGGGACACAGAGTTGGCCGCTCGCGCGGCGCGACTGCTCAAGAATTGGGCAGATGGGCGCTATTGCGCCGTCCAGCCGCCATCGACCGGGATCGACGTGCCGGTGACGTTATGCGCCTCGGGCGCGCAGAGCCAGAGCGCCAGCCTGCCGATCTCGGACGGGTCCGACAGCCGGCGCGAGGGCTGCTTTTCGGCCAGAATGCTCGCGATGCCGGCGTCGCGATCGCCGCCCAGCTCGGCGGCGCGGGCCTGGATCTGCGGCTCGATGATCGCGGTCTCGGTCCAGCCGGGGCAGATGCAGTTGACCGTCACCCCGCCCGAGGCCCGGTCGCCGGAAGCCGCGTATTCCAGCGCCGCCACGCGGCTGAGCCCGACGAGGCCGAACTTGGACGCCACGTAGGGCGCCTTGTGGACGGACGCGACGAGGCCGTGGACCGAGGCGATGTTGATCACCCGCCCGTAGCCGCGTTCGGCCATGCCGGGCAGCGCCAGCCGCATCGTGTGGAAGGCGGCGGTCAGGTTTACCGACAGGATCGCGTCCCAGGTCTCGGCCGTGGCCTCGGCCAGCGGCACGGTGCGCTGGATGCCCGCGTTGTTGACGAGGATGTCGGGGCCGGACCAGGCGGCGACCTCCTGCATCAGCGTCTCGATGGCGGCAGGGTCGCGCAGATCGCCCTCGAAGAAGCGCACCTCGGGCGCCCCCGCATCGTGCAGCTCCACCTCGGCATGGGCGATCTGTGCGGGCTCGGCCAGGCCATGCAGCGCGATCCGCGCCCCGGCCCCGGCAAGTTCCCTGGCGATGGCCAGCCCGATCCCCTGCACCGATCCGGTCACCAGTGCCGTGCGGCCTTTCAGCGATTGTGTCATGCATCCTCCTCCAGCATCCGGCGCAGGTCGGTCTTCAGGACCTTGCCGTAGTTGTTCTTCGGCAGTTCGGCCAGGAAGCGGTACTGCTTCGGCCGTTTGAAGCGGGCGATATGCTCCCGGCAATGGGCGTCGAGCGTGGCTGCGTCGGCCCCCTGACCCGGCTCGCAGACAACGAAGGCCACGACCTCCTCGCCCCAGTCGGGATGCGGGCGGCCGACGACCGAGACCTCGGCGACAGCGGCATGGAGCAGCAGCGCCTCCTCGACCTCGCGCGGGTAGATGTTGGTGCCGCCCGAGATGATCACGTCCTTCGAGCGGTCGTGGAGGGTGACGAAGCCCGCGCCGTCCATCGCCCCCATGTCCCCGGTCCAGAGCCAGCCGTCGCGGATCGTCTCGGCCGTGGCCCGCGGGTTCCGCCAATAGCCCTGCATGACCGTCGGCCCGCGCACCAGGATCTCGCCGACCTCGCCCGGCGGCAGCGTCCGGCCGTCGGCGCCCGCGATCCGCACCTCGAGCGCGCTGAACGCCCGGCCGACCGAGGCGAGGCGGGCGCGCCAGTCGGCGTGCGACCGGTCCGCGACCAGCTCGCGCGGCAGCGCGGTGATCGTCATCGGGCTTTCGCCCTGGCCGTAGATCTGCACGAAGCGCGGGCCCATCACCTCGACCGCCTCCACGATATCGGCCAGGTACATCGGCCCGCCGCCATAGACGATGGTGCGGATCCCCGCGCCCCGGCAGCCGCGCGCCTTCGCCTCGGCCACCAGGCGGCGCACCATCGTGGGCGCGGCGAACATGTGCAGATCGCCCAGCCGCGGCGCCAGATCCAGGATCTCGGCCGCGTCGAACCCGCCCGAGGGGGGCAGCACGTGGCGCGCGGCGCGGATCACATGCATGAAGTTGTATAGCCCCGCGCCATGCGACATGGGCGCCGCGTAGAAGGCCGCATCGGTCGGATGCACGGCGTCCACATCCGCCAGGTACGACAGGACGGCGGCGACGAGATTGGCGGCGGTGATCTGAACGCCCTTGGGCCGGCCCGTGGTGCCCGAGGTGTAGAACAACCAGGCGAGCGCCTCGCCGGCCATCGGCGCGGGTGCGGGCAGCGGGTCCCGCGCCAGCAGGCCGGCGAATTCCGCCGCGTCCACCGACAGGCGCACCACCCCCTCCGGGCGCAGATCCGCGCCGACATCCTCGGACAGGATCACCGCGCCCGCCCCGGCATTGGCGATGATCCACTCCGCCTCGCGCGGATGCAGCTTGGCGTTGATCGGCACGACCGCGGCCCCGGCCCACCAGACGGCGTAAAGCGCGACCAGATATTCGGGCCGGTTGGTCATGAAGACCGCCACCCGCGCCCCCGGCCCCAGGCCGCGCGCCGCCAGCGCAGCGCCCAGGCCCGCCGCCTGCCGGGCGAATTCCGCATAATCGGCCAGCACCTCGGCGCCGCGCATCAGCGCCGGGGCGCCGGGATGCAGCGCCGCGCTGCGCGCCAGCCATTCCGCCGGGTTCATGCCGCGCCCCCCGAGCGGAAAAGATGCGGGCGCTGCAGTGGCCCTGGCAGGATCCGCCCCAGCTTCATCCGCGAAAAGGCCGAACCCGAATAGCGCGCGACATTGCCGTAAAAGCGCTGCTGCAGATCGGCGACCATCGCGCCATAGGCATCGGCCACATCATCGTCGATGCGGCAGCCGTCATAGGTCACGATCACCTCGACCGGGGCGTTCAGCGGCGCGCACAGCGCCTCGACCCGCGCGCGGATCATGTCCAGATCGTCGCGGCTGTTTATGCGCATCTTCTCGAAATTGATGTAGAGCCGGTTTTCGCCCGGATCGAACGTGATGCGCTCGTCCAGGTCCAGGTGCAGCAGGTCGCGCTTCAGCTCCATCGGCTCGGGGCGGAAAATGCGCGGATCCATCTCGGCCACGGTCTCGACGATGGGGCGAAAGCCCATTTGCGCGATCACGTCGCGCTCGGCATCGAGGCCCGGCGCGACTTCGCGCAGGGCGATCCCGTCGGGCGTCAGCTCGAAGACCGCGCGCTCGGTGACGTAGAGCACGGGCCGCCCCAGCCGCCCCGCCCGCGCGCCCGAAAAGGTGATCTGCTCGACTTCGGGGATGAACTTGCGCGACCGGCCTTCATTGACGATCCGCAGCGCACCGCCTGCGACCTCGATCTCCAGCCCGCCGGCGGTCAGCGTGCCGGCGAAGACCAGGCAGCGGGCGTTCTGGCTGATGTTGATGAAGCCGCCCGCCCCCGCCAGCTTGGGCCCGAAGCGCGAGACATTGACATTGCCCGCCTCGTCCACCTCGGCCAGCCCCAGGCAGGCCATGTCGAGCCCGCCACCGTCGTAGAAGTCGAATTGCTGGTTCTGATGGATCAGCGCATCGACATTCACCGCCGCGCCGAAATCGAGGCCCGAGGCCGGCTGCCCGCCGACGACACCCGGCTCGGTCGTCAGCGTCAGGTGATCGAGCAACCCCTCCTCGCCCGCGACCGAGGCGACCCCCTCGGGCATGCCGATGCCAAGGTTGACGATGCCGTTCACGGGCAGCTCGAACGCCGCGCGCCGGGCGATGATCTTGCGCGCGTCGAGCGGCATCGGCGGCAGCGAGCCCTGCGGCGCGCGGATGACCTGCGCGAAGGCGGGCGAGTATTGCGTGGCGTAGGTCTGCATGTGGTTCTCGGCCGGGGCCAGGACGACCGCATCGACCAGCGGCGCCGGGATCACCACCGCGCGCGGGTCGAGCGTGTGCGCCGCCGCGATCCGCTCGACCTGGACGATCACCATGCCGCCCGAATTGCGCGCCGCCATCGCCTGGGCAAGGTTGTCGAGTACCAGCGCCTCGTGCTCCATCGTGACATTGCCGGCCTCGTCGGCCGTCGTCCCGCGCAGAAGCGCCACGTCGATCGGAAAGAGCCGGTAGGCCAGGCAGGCCCGCCCGCCGATCTCGATCAACTCGACGATCTCCTCGGTCGGCTCGGGATGCACGCGCCCGCCGCCCTGACGCGGATCGACGAAGGTCTCGAGTCCGACATGGCTGATCGTCGCCGGCCGGCCCGCGGCGATATCGCGGAACATGTGGCTGATCACGCCCTGCGGCAGGTTCCAGCCCTCGATCCGGCCCTCCAGCGCCAGTGCCGCGACCTTGGGGATCAGCCCCCAATGCCCGCCGATCACCCGACGCAACAGGCCGTCATGGCCCAGCCGGTTGAGCCCGCGGGTCTTGCCGTCGCCCTGGCCGGCGGCGAAGATCAGGT
>SLKW01000426.1 GCA_007134405.1 Paracoccaceae bacterium | reverse complement strand
CCCGCCTCGTCGAGGTTGCGCAGCGCCTCCTCGCCGACGTTCGGGATGTCGCGGGTGATCTCCTCGGGGCCGAGCTTGGTGTCGCGCGCCGCGACCTCGTATTCCTCGATATGGATCGAGGTGAAGACGTCATCCTTTAGGATGCGCTCCGAGATCAGGATCGAGTCCTCGTAGTTGTAGCCGTTCCAAGGCATGAAGGCGACGGTGATGTTCCGGCCCACGGCCAGCTCGCCCATGTCGGTGCAGGGGCCGTCTGCGACGACCTGGCCCTGAACCACCGTGTCGCCCACCTTCACAAGCGGCCGCTGATTGATGCAGGATGACTGGTTCGACCGCTTGAACTTGCGCAGGCGGTAGATGTCGACGCCGGGCTCGCCCGGCTCCAGCATCTCGGTGGCGCGCACGACGATCCGCTGCGCATCGACCTGGTCGATGATGCCCGGACGTCGCGCCATGATCGCCGCGCCCGAATCGCGGGCGACAACGCCCTCGATTCCGGTGCCGACGAGCGGCGCGTCGGATTGCAGAAGCGGCACCGCCTGCCGCATCATGTTCGACCCCATCAGAGCACGGTTGGCGTCGTCATTCTCCAGGAACGGAATGAGCGACGCCGCGACCGAAACAAGCTGTTTCGGCGACACGTCAATCAGGTCCACCGTCTCGCGCGGCGACAGCACGAACTCGCCGCCCCGACGGGTCGAAACCAGTTCGTTCACGAACCGGCCTTCGGCGTCGAGGTTGGCGTTGGCCTGCGCGATCGTGTGGCGCATCTCCTCGGTCGCCGAGAGATAGATGACCTCGTCGGTCACCTGGCCGTTCTCGACCTTGCGGTAGGGCGTCTCGATGAAGCCATACTTGTTGACGCGTGCGAAGGTGGCGAGAGAGTTGATCAGGCCGATATTCTGGCCTTCCGGCGTCTCGATCGGGCACATCCGACCGTAGTGCGTCGGATGCACGTCGCGCACCTCGAAACCGGCGCGCTCGCGCGTGAGCCCGCCCGGCCCAAGCGCCGAGAGGCGGCGCTTGTGCGTGACTTCAGAAAGCGGGTTCGTTTGGTCCATGAATTGGCTTAGCTGCGAGGACCCGAAAAACTCACGCACCGCCGCTGCCGCGGGCTTGGCGTTGATCAGGTCCTGCGGCATCACGGTGTCGATCTCGACCGAGCTCATCCGCTCGCGGATCGCGCGCTCCATGCGCAGGAGGCCCAGCCGGTACTGGTTTTCCATCAGTTCGCCGACCGAGCGCACCCGGCGGTTGCCGAGATGGTCGATATCGTCGATCTCGCCTTTGCCGTCGCGCAACTCGACCAGCGCCTTGATGCAGGCGATGATGTCTTCGCGGCGCAATGTGCGTACCGTGTCCTCGGCATCGAGATTGAGGCGCATGTTCATCTTGACCCGGCCAACGGCCGAAAGGTCGTAGCGCTCCGAGTCAAAGAACAGCGTGTCAAAGAGCGCCGCCGCCGCGTCATAGGTGGGCGGCTCACCTGGGCGCATGACGCGATAGATGTCCATGAGCGCCTGCTCACGATTCATGTTCTTGTCGGCGGCCATCGTGTTGCGGATGTAGGGACCCACGTTGACGCCATCGATGTCGAGAACCGGGATCTCGGTGATGTCCTGATCCATCAGCAGCTTCAGCGTGCCGCCCTTCACCTCGCCATCCTTGTCGAGTTCCCAGGTCAGCTCGTCGCCGGCCTCGACCCAGATCTCGCCGGTCTCCTCGTTGATGATGTCGCGCGCAACGAAGCGGCCGAAAATGTGCTCGAACGGCACCAGCAATTCGGTGACCTTGCCCTCGTCGATCCACGTCTTGACCATCCGCGGCGTGGCCTTGTCGCCCGCCTTGAGAATCACCTCGCCGGTGGCAGCATCGACCAGGTCCATCGTCGGACGGGTGCCGCGCACGCGCCCGGGGAAGAATTTTGTCACCCAGCCGCGGCCTTTTTCCAGACGGAACGAGACCGTGTCGTAGTAAGCCTCCATGATCGAATCCTGGTTGAGGCCCAGGGCATACAGAAGCGTCGTCACAGGCAGTTTGCGGCGACGGTCGATGCGAGCGAAGACCAGATCCTTCGGGTCGAATTCGAAATCGAGCCACGAGCCGCGATAGGGAATGATCCGGCACTGGAACAGCAGCTTGCCCGACGAATGCGTCTTGCCTTTGTCATGGTCGAAGAAGACGCCCGGACTGCGGTGCATCTGGCTGACCACGACGCGCTCCGAGCCATTGACGATGAAGGTCCCGTTCGGGGTCATGAGCGGCATGTCGCCCATGAACACTTCCTGCTCCTTGATATCCTTGACCGATTTCGCGCCGGTATCGGGATCGACATCGAATACAATCAGACGCAGCGTCACCTTCAGCGGAGCCGAATAGGTCATGTCGCGGCTCTGACATTCCTCGATGTCGTATTTCGGCTTCTCCAGATCGTACTTGACGAATTCCAGGACCGCCGTCTCGTTGAAATCCTTGATCGGAAAGACCGACTGGAAAGTTCCCATGAGGCCTTCGCCGTCCAGTGGGGTGTCACTGTCGCCGGAACGCAGAAAAAGGTCATAGGAAGATTTCTGAACCTCGATCAGGTTCGGCATTTCCAGGACTTCGCGGATCTTGCCAAACATCCGCCGGATGCGTTTCTGGCCAACATAGGTCTGCGCCATGCTCGGTATCACCTTTCTTCTTT
>SLKW01000021.1 GCA_007134405.1 Paracoccaceae bacterium | reverse complement strand
GCGGCGGCGGCGCGCTGCCTGATCACCGAGGTGGCGCTGCCGATGCTCTTTGCGCGGCTCGAGGGGCTGGAACTGGCCGGCGAGGTGCGGTTTCACGGCTGGGCCTTCCGCGGTCCGGTGGCGGTGCCGGTGCGCTGGCGGGTGTAAAATCGCAAGACACCTGCGACCCGTCACGTTCACCCCCATGAAGCGGGCACAACCCCGCACGAACGTCTCGAAATCGCCTGTCGGGGTTTAAAATCCGCCGGCAGCGCGCTATCTTTGGCCGATCGACCGGAGCAAACACGCGCAAGAGCGCCTCCGACCACTCACCCACCCCAAATCTCCGAGGTATGCATGACCCAGGCCAAGTCGGGCGATACAGTCCATTTCCACTATACCGGCACGTTGAACGACGGATCCGTCTTTGACTCTTCCAACGGGCGCGAGCCGCTGTCCTTCACCGTTGGCGCGGGACAGATCATCCCCGGCCTCGATTCCGCAATCGAGGGCATGGCGGTGGGTGAGCAAAAGACCGTCACCATCCCGTCGGACGAGGCTTACGGCCCCTACCAGCCCGAAGCGCGGCAGGCCGTTCCGCGCGAGCAGATCCCAGATCACATCCCGCTCGAGCCCGGCACGATGCTGCAGATGCAGGCGCCCGATGGCCGCGCCGTTCCGGTGACGGTCGCCGAGGCCGACGAGTCGACCGTGACACTCGACGCAAATCACCCGCTTGCCGGCAAGGACCTGACCTTCGCGGTCGAGCTGGTCTCGATCGACTGATCCGGGCAGCCACCGGAACAGCGCAGCGCCGGTCCGTCCGGCGTTGCGCCGGCCATCGCCGAGCGATAGTGGAGCGGCATGGCCAAGCTGCATTTCCACTATTCGACGATGAATGCCGGCAAGTCGACGATCCTTCTGCAGGCGGCGCATAATTACCGCGAACGGGGCATGGCGCCCTATCTGCTGACCGCGCGTCTCGACAATCGCGGCGGCGAAGGCCGCATCGCCTCGCGCATCGGGATCGGCGAGCCCGCCGACACGTTTGCCCCCGACGACGATCTGTTCGACCGGATTGCGCGGCGCCTGTCCGAGCAATCCATCGCCTGTGTCTTTGTCGATGAGGCGCAGTTTCTGACCCGCGAACAGGTCTGGCAGCTTGCCCGGGCGGTGGACGATCTGGGCGTGCCGGTCATGTGCTACGGGCTGCGCGTGGATTTCAGGGGCGAGCTGTTCCCCGGATCGGCGGCGCTTCTGGCTCTGGCCGACGAGATGCGCGAGGTGCGCACGATCTGTCATTGCGGCAGGAAGGCCACAATGGTCGTGCGGCTCGCGGCCGATGGGCGGCCAGCAAGGGACGGCGCGCAGGTGCAGATCGGCGGCAATGAAACCTATGTCTCGCTCTGCCGCCGTCACTGGCGCGAGGCGATGGGCGAGCGCCCGGCAAGCCAGCGGTAGAAGGGCGCCATCACCAGCGGCGTCAGATACATCGGGATCTGGTAGAGCCCGATGAAGAGCAGCAACTCGTCCACCAGCGCAGCCGGCAGGACCGAGAGGAAGAGCGCGATGTTCCGGTTGCCCGCGACAATGCCGAGCGGTGCGACCGTCGAGTCCGAACCCGTGGCGTGTGCCAGCAGCGCAGTGCCCGCCTGAAGCGCGAAATTGACGGCCAGGACCAGCGCAAGCAGCCCCCAGACCGCGCCGCCCTCCCGCAGCGCCGGGCCGACCGCGCCCATGATCGCGACGACCACGACCCCGAGGATCAGCGCGGCAAGCCCGTCCATCCGCCGAAGGGCCCGGTCATGCCCAGGCACGGTTCCCTTCAGCCGCAGGAGCAGCGCCAGCCCGCCGGCAAGTGCGATGATGCCGAGAAGCCGGATCACGATCGCGGCCACCTGCGCCGGCTCGCCGAAGGACGGGACCAGCGCGAAGACGGGTATCACCGTAAACGGCAGGAGCGCCGTACCGAGAACGAGTTGCCGCAGCGCGGGGACCGGATCCCCGCCGGACATGATGGCGATGTTGGGACTGCCGGTGATCGGCGCGGCGGCGAGAAGCAGCACGATCCCCAGCGCCGCCGCCCCGTGCCAGCCGAGAAGCAGGAACGCCAGCGCTGCCATTACCGGAAGCGCCAGTTGCAGGACCAGCGTCACGCCCAGGGCCTTGCCGATGCCGCGCAAGCCCGCGCGCACGCCTTCCGGGCCAAGACGCAGTACGGCGAGGAACAGAAGCAGCACCACCATCGGCGCGATGACGACGCGGCTGGCCTCGGCCACGGCCGGTGCGACCAGCCCCAGTCCGACGCCGGCGACCAGGCCCGCCACCAGCACGACCCGCCCCTGCCGGGCGCAATGGTCCAGAAATCCGCCCATGCCTGCCTCCGCCGGGCAGGCTACATGCCCAGCCGCGGTTGTCCAGCGCGGTGGGACGTCGCCCTGGCTGCCGGTGCGCGCCGCAATTCGTCGGAGGTGCGGATCAACCCTCCTCTTCGATCGCTTCCTCGTCGTCCTCTTCCTCGGTTTCGTCGAGTTCGGCGTCGTCATCTGCCGTTTCGTCGTCGGCAAGTTCGCCTTCTGCGCGGGGTTCGACCTCGGCCTCGATGTCCTCGGCCGTCAGTTCGGCCTCCTCGACCGCGGCATTGATCTCGTCGCAGCCGGCCAGGTCGGGCGCCTGTTCGCAGACCAGGACCCGGACAAGAAGCGTCGC
>SLKW01000453.1 GCA_007134405.1 Paracoccaceae bacterium | reverse complement strand
GGTGGCGGGCTCGCGCGTGCCCAGCAGGTTCAGGTTGGGTCCGTTCAGAACAAGGATCTCGGGCATATCGCACTCTCTCGCGTCCCGACCGGCATTGCCGGGCGGGCCGCGCTTGTCAAGCCGCGCGCCGCGTCAGAACAGGACCGAGGGCAGCCAGGTCACGATCCCCGGGAACATAAACAGAAGCGCGATCGCCACAATTTGCAATCCGACGAAGGGCACCGCGCCGCGATAGATCATCATCGTCGAGACCGAGTTCGGCGCCACCCCTCGCAGATAGAAGAGCGAGAACCCGAACGGCGGTGTCAGGAACGAGGTCTGCAGGTTCACCCCGATCATCACCCCCAGCCAGACCGGATCGATGCCCAGAAGCAGAAGCGTCGGCGCGGTGATTGGCAGAACGATGAAGATGATCTCGAACGTGTCGAGGATGAAGCCCAGGATGAACATGATGATCATGACGGTGATCATCGCCCCCATCGCGCCGCCCGGCATCGCGGTCAGGAATTCCCGCACCAGATTGTCGCCGCCCATCTGCCGGAAGACGATGGCAAAGACCGAAGCGCCGAAGAGGATGATGAAGATCATAGAGGTGATGACGGCGGTGCGCTTCGCGACCTCGACCACGACCGCAAGGCTCAGCCGCCAGCGCAGCGCCGCCAGGAGCGTCGCGCCGACTGCGCCGACCGAGGCCGCCTCGGTGGGCGTGGCGATGCCGCCGAGGATCGAGCCCAGGACGGCGAAGATCAGCAGAAGCGGCGGGAAGAAGGCGACCAGCACTTCCTTCCAGAGACCGCGCTTTTCCTCGGGCGGGACGGGGGTCGCGGGGCAGCTTTCGGGGTCGAAGATCGCCTTGCCGATGATGAACAGCAGATAGAGCCCGACCAGCAGGAACCCCGGCAACAGCGCGCCCGCGAACAGATCGCCCACCGACACCGTCTGCGGCGCGAAGTTGCCCAGGCTCATCTGCACCTGACTGTGCATCCCCGAGATCATGTCGCCCATGAAGATCAGCACCGTCGAGGGCGGGATGATCTGGCCCAGCGTGCCGCTCGCGCAGATCGTGCCGCAGGCCAGCTTCGGGTCGTAGCCCGCGCGCATCATCGCCGGCAGCGAGATCAGCCCCATCGTCACGACCGTCGCGCCCACCACCCCGGTCGAGGCCGCCAGCAGCGCCCCCACCAGGATCACCGAGATCCCCAGGCCGCCGCGCAGGTTGCCGAAAAGCTTGCCCATGACCGTCAGCAACTGCTCGGCGATCTTCGAGCGTTCCAGCATCACGCCCATGAAGATGAACAAGGGCACCGCGACCAGCACCTCGTTGATCATGTAGCCGGTGTAGCGGCCCGCCAGCGCGCGCAGGTTCGACATGTCGAAGACGCCGAACTGAAGCCCGATCCAGGCAAAGATGATCGAGGTTCCGGCCAGGGTGAAGGCGACCGGGAAGCCCAGCATCAACAGCGCGATCACCCCCAGGAACATCGTCCCGGACAGGATCTCTCCGATTAGGACGGTGTCCATGCGGGCCTACTCCACGTCGTACTTGTAGCGGTAGTCGTCGGGCACCAGGTCCTCGCGATCCGCGATCAGCAGGACCGACCGGATCAGCATGGCCAGCCCCTGCAGCGCGATCACCGCCGCAAAGACCAGGATGAAGGACTTGAGGACGAAAAGCCCCTGCATGCCGCCGGGATTGGCCGAGGCCTCCATCAGCCGCCAGGAGCGCTGCACGAAGGTGAAGGTGTAGTTCCAGACCACCCAGGCGAAGGGAAAGAGAAAGGCGATGACGCCCACCATGTCCAGCCAGGCCTTGGTCCGGGTGCTCGCCGGGCGGTAGAAGATATCGACCCGCACATGGTCGTTGCGGTAAAGCGCGTAGCCCGCCACCGCGGTGAACATCACCCCGTTCATCCAGGGGTAGAGATCCTGCATCCACAGCCGGGTGATGCCCAGCACGTAGCGCTCGACCACCACCCAGAAGCAGACCGCGACGATGCCGACCGCCAGCCACATGAAGACATTGCCGATCACCCGGTTGACCAGGTTGATGAGCCGCATGATGTAGGACAGGACAATCACGGTCGTCCCCGGTTCGGGCTGCGGCGCGCGCGCGCGCTCAGGGCGCCGCGCCCCCGGCAGGTCCGGGGGCGCGCACGGTGGCAGGGGTTCAGCCGATATCGCTGAGGTCGAAGAACCGCTCGCGCGCCGCGAGGAACGTCTGGTCGGTGCCCTCGGTGCGGGTGCGCAGCAGCTCCAGCGCCTCGACGAAGCTTTCCGCGGTCTTCCGCGTCAGCTCGTCGCCGGTATCGAGGATCTCGGTCAGCAGCTCCTTCGACGCCTCGGCCCCGGCTTCCAGGATGCTGTCGGGGAATTCCGAATGCGCGGTCACGCCGTGCTCCTCGACCAGCGTGCGCAGCGCGCGCGGATCGTTGGCGTAGAAGTCCGAGGCGACCTGGTCGTACTCGGCCTGGCAGACGTATTCGACGATGGCCTGCAGGTTGCCGGGCAGCGCCTCGAATTTCGCCTTGTCCACCACCAGCTCGGTCGCCAGGCCCGGCTCGATGAAGGACGAGGTGTAGAAATGCTTGCGCACCTGGTGGAAGCCCAGCGCCAGGTCGTTGTAGGGGCCGACGAACTCGGCCGCGTCCAGCGTGCCGGTCTGCAGCGCGGCAAAGATCTCGCCCGCCGCCAGGTTGGTGACCGAGGCGCCCATCTTCTGCCAGACCTGACCGCCCAGCCCCGGCGTGCGGAAGCGCAGCCCCTGGATGTCGTCGATCCCGGTCAGCTCGTTCTGGAACCAGCCGCCGCCCTGGGTGCCGGTGTCGCCCGACAGGAAGCCCTTGACGCCGAACTGGTCATAGATCTCGTCCCAGATCTCCTGACCGCCCATGTAGCGCACCCAGGCCGCCAGCTCGCGCGAGGTCATGCCAAAGGGCACCCCGGTGAAGAACGACAGCCCCACCGATTTGTTCTGCCAGTAATAGGCCGCGCCGTGGCTCATTTCGGCCGATCCGTCGATCACCGCATCGAGCGACTGCAGCGCGGGCACCATCTCGCCGGCGGTGAAGACCTGGATGGTCAGCTGCCCGTCCGACGCCTCGGTGATCCGGTCGGCAAGCCGCTGCGCGCCGACGCCGAGGCCGGGAAAGTTGCGCGGCCAGGTGGTCACCATGCGCCAGGTGTGGTTGCCTTGGGCGATGGCCGGCGCGGCCAGCGTGGCCGTTGCCGCCGCGGCCGTGCCCACCGCCGAGGTGCGAAGAAAAGAACGACGATCCATGAATTTCCTCCCATGGTCTTTTGTTGGCCAACCCGTCATGAGGCTGATAGCGCCTTATATGCATAGTTTTGCGAAGCTGAAAACACGTTTTGTTTTGCTTTCGTGCATGTCGTCGGGCCCCGGCAACCTGCCGTTGTCCGCCGCCGCGCGGGTCGCGCGGGCTCAGCGCGGGGTGCGCAGATTGAGCCAGTTCGCCCCGAAGATGATCGCCGCGCCGAGAAACACGAACGGGTCCAGCGCCTCGGCATAGAGCGCAACACCCACCAGCGCGATGATCGGCAGGCGGGCAAATTCCATCGGCGCCACGACCGAGGCGGGCGCCAGCCCCAGCGCCGTGGTCAGCGAGAAATGCGCGCTCAGCCCGGTCAGCCCGACCACGATCAGCCAGGGGATCAGCGCCGCCGAGGGCCAGGTGAAGCCGCCGATGAACGACAGCGCCAGCCCGAAGAGCGTCTGCAGCACGGTCATCCAGAACAGCACGCACAGCACCGAATCGTGGCGCATCAGCATCTTCGTCAGCATCAGGTTCATCGCGAACCCCACCGCCGCCAGCAGCCCCGCCGCATGGCCCAGCCCCACCGGCTGCACCCCCGGCTGCGCCACGATCAGCACCCCCACGAAGCCCAGCGCGGCAAGGCCCGACTTCCGCCAGGTCAGCCGCTCGCCCAGGACCAGCGGCGCCAGCAGCACCACCCAGAGCGGCATGGTGAATTCCAGTGCCACCAGTTGCGACAGCGGGATCGCCATGATCCCGTAGAACCACAGGTTCTGCCCGGCGAAATGAAAGACGTTGCGGCTCAGGTGCAGCCCGGGCTGGCTGCTGCGCACCTGCGCCAGCCCCGGCCGGCTGGCCAGGACCAGCGCCACGACCACCCCGAAGCCGATCAGCGAGCGCCAGAACATCAGCTGGAACGAGGTCAGCTCCACCTGCACCGCCCGCCCCGCCACCGCCATCAGCGTGAACGAGGCGATCGCGCCCAGCATCCACAGCGCCGCCTTGACCGGCTGCGCCTCCACGGTCTCCGCCGCCGCCACGGCGCCGCGCCCCATTCCCGGTGTGACCTTCGCCAATCCGCCGCCCCCCTGCCCCGTGGTCTTCGCCGATATCGGCACGGGGGGCAATGCCACGCGCCGGCCTCGGCCCGGCCGGGCGCGCGCCTGCTCCACCCTCTTGACCCCGCCGCCGGGTTCCGCACTCTCCGGCCCTGAAAGGGGGCGGTATGGACATCCTGGAACAGGCTTTCGCGGCGGCGCGCCAGAAAACCGCGCGCGTCCTTCTGCCCGAGATCGACGAGCCGCGCGTGGCCGAGGCCGCCGCGCAGCTAACCGCGCAAGGCCTGGCCGAGCCCGTGACCCTCGCCGACGCCCGCCCGGCCGAAGCCTATGTCGATCTGCTCCTGCGCCAGCGGCCGGGGCTCAAGCCGGCGCTTGCGCGGCGGATGCTCGAAAAGCCCCTGATCCGCGCCGCCGCGATGGTCGCCGCCGGGCAGGCCGAAGCGCTGGTCGCCGGCGCGACCCATCCGACCCGCCGGGTGATCGAGGCCGCCGCCCTCGCCATCGGCATGGAAGACGGCGTGGCGACCCCGTCGAGCTTCTTCGTCATGCGCCTGCCCGACGGCCGGTCGCTGATCTTCGCCGATTGCGCGGTGACGGTCGCGCCCGATGCCGCGCAGCTTGCCGACATCGCGCGCGCCTCCGCCGCCTCGGCTCGGGCGCTCCTGGGCACGGCGCGGCTGGCGCTCCTGTCGTTCTCCACCGGCGCCTCGGGCAGCGGCGCGAGCGTCACCCGCGTGCGCGACGCCGCCGAGGCCCTGCGCGCCGAGGGGCTCGATGCGCTGGGTCCGGTGCAGGCCGATGCCGCGCTCAACCCGGCGATCGCGGCCAAAAAGGGGCTCGACGCCAGCGAAGCCGCCAATGTCCTCGTCTTCCCCGATCTCGACGCCGGCAACATCGGCTACAAGCTGGTGCAGGAACTCGCCGGCGCGCAGGCCATCGGCCCCTTCCTGCAGGGCTTCGCCCGCCCGGTCTGCGACCTCTCGCGCGGTGCAAGCGCCCGGGACATCGTCGCCGCCACGGTCCTGACCCTGGCGCGGGCCTGACCGCGCGCGGTCCGCCACCTCCCGACGGCCCCGCCGAAGCGGTCGCAAGCCCCGCGCTGCCCGTTTTCCGTCCGAGGCGAGTCCTACGTTTGTCATACGCTTGTCATACGTTTGTCATACGCTCTGTGTACGCATGTCATACGCCCCGTTCGAACCGCCGCCTACACCACCTGCGGGCGCATGTCGGCCGGGTCGATCCCCGCGACGGCGACGGGTTTTTTCATCGCATCCCGGCGGAAAGGCTCGCCCAGTTCCTGGTTGATCATCGCCTCGATCAGCGTCGTCCTGCCGTTCTGCATCTGGTCGGTGATCGCCTGCGAAAGCGCCGCAGTCAGCTCCTCCATCGTCCGCGCCACCACGCCTTTCAGCCCGCAAGCCTCTGCAATGGCTGCATAACTCACCTTCTCGTCCAGTTCCGTGCCGACGAAGTTGTCGTCGTACCACAGCGTCGAATTCCGCTTCTCGGCCCCCCACTGGTAGTTGCGGAAGACGACCATCGTGATCGCCGGCCATTCCGCCCGCCCGATCGCCGTCAGTTCCGTCACCGCGATCCCGAACGCCCCGTCGCCGGCAAAGCCCACCACCGGTACCTCCGGGCAGCCGATCTTGGCCCCAACAATCGCCGGAAGCCCATATCCACAAGGCCCAAAGAGCCCCGGCGCCAGGTATTTCCGCCCCGCCTCGAAGCTCGGATAGGCGTTGCCGATGGCGCAGTTGTTGCCGATATCGGTCGAGATGATCGCCTCCTTCGGCAACCCCGCCTGGATCGCCCGCCACGCCATGCGCGGCGACATCCAGTCGGGCTTGTCGGCGCGGGCCCGTTCGTTCCAGCTGGTGCCGGGATCATCCTCCTCGTGATCCATCGACGACAGCGCCTGCGCCCAGGCCGACTTGCGCTGCGCGATCTCGGCGCGGCGTTCCTCGCGCCCCGCATCGCCCGCGCTGTCGGACAGCCGCGCCAGGATCCCCTCGGCCACCTGTTTCGCATCGCCGACGATGCCGACGCTCACCTTCTTCGTCAGCCCGATGCGGTCGGGGTTCAGATCGACCTGGATGATCGCCGCATCCTTCGGCCAGTAGTCGATCCCGTAACCGGGCAAGGTCGAAAACGGATTGAGCCGGGTGCCCAGACACAGCACCACATCGGCCTTGGCGATCAGCTCCATCGCCGCCTTCGAGCCGTTGTAACCCAGCGGCCCCACGAACAGCGGATGCGACCCGGGGAAGGCGTCGTTGTGCTGGTATCCCACGCAGACCGGCGCATCCAGCCGCTCGGCCAGCCGCACCGTCTCGGGGATCGCCCCGGCCAGCACCACGCCCGCCCCGTTGAGGATCACGGGAAACCTTGCCGCCGACAGAAGCTTCGCCGCCTCGGCCACCGCGCCCGCGCCGCCGGCCGTGCGCTCGAACCCGGCGGGCTCGGGCAGGTCGATATCGATCACCTGCGTCCAGTAATCGCGCGGCACGTTGATCTGCGCCGGGGCCGAAAGGCGCCGCGCCTGCTGGATCACGCGGTTCAGAACCTCGGCGATGCGGGACGGGTCGCGCACCTCCTCCTGATAGCCGACCATGTCGCGGTAGAGCGCCATCTGCGCGACCTCCTGGAACCCGCCCTGCCCGATGGTCTTGTTGGCGGCCTGCGGCGTGACCAGCAAGAGCGGCGTGTGGTTCCAGTAGGCGGTCTTCACGGCGGTGACGAAATTGGTGATGCCCGGCCCGTTCTGCGCGATCATCATGCACATCCGCCCGGACGCCCGCGTGAACCCATCGGCCATCATGCCGCCCGCGCCTTCGTGCGCGCAGTCCCAGAAGGTGATCCCGGCCTTCGGGAACAGGTCGGAAATCGGCATGAAGGCCGAACCGATGATGCCGAAGGCATGCTCGATCCCGTGCCGTTGCAGCACCTTCACGAAGGCTTCCTCGGTGGTCATCTTCATCGCCAGCCCTCCCTCGATCGCACCCGCCCGGACCGCACGGGGCCCAAGGGTCGGCGGCACTTTCGCCAATCGCCGGGCAAAGGGTTAGGGCCAGATTCAGCGCAGGGATAAGGCCAGTTTGCTCAGCCCGCGCGCAACGCCGCCGCGATGCGCGCGATCCCTTCGGGGATGCGCTCGGCCGGGATCGAGCTGTAGGCGATGCGGTAGTAATGCCCCGGCGCCTGCGGCGTGCCGAAGAACGGCCGCCCCGGCTCGATCAGCACCGACGCCTCGCGCAGCCTGCGCGCCAGCGCCTCGGTATCGGTGCCCTCGGGCGCCCGCATCCAGAGGCTCGATCCGCCCGGCGCGGTTTCCCCCGCCGGCTGCAACCCGTGTTCGGCCACCGCCCGCAGCATCACCTCGCGCCGTTCGCGGAACGCGCGCTGGATGCGCCGCAGAAGCGCGTCGTAATGCCCCAGCGACAGGAAATGCGCCGCGGCGCGCTGGATCAAGCCGGGCGGGTGCCGCAGCACCGTGGCGCGCAGGTCGCGGGCGGCGGCGATGAAGGGCGCGGGTCCGACAAGAAACCCCAGCCGCAGCCCGGGAAAGAGCGATTTGGAGAAACTGCCGACATGGATCACGCGCCCCGCCGTGTCGAGCGACTTCAACGCCGGCAGCGGCGCGCGGCCCTCGGCGATCTCGAATTCGTAGTCATCCTCGACGATCAGGCAGTCGCCCGCCTCGGCCGCCTCCAGCGATTGACGCCGCGCCAGCAGCGGCATGGTGGCACCCGTCGGGCAATGGTGGCTGGGCGTGCAGAACAGCACATCGACGCCGCGCGGCACGGCGCCGGGGCTCAACCCCTCCGCCCCCGTCGCCACCGGCAGGACGCGGCAGCGCAACTGGCGCAGGATGTCGCGCAGGGCCGGATAGCCCGGCTCCTCGATCGCCGCGCAACGGCGCGGATCGGCCAGAAGGGTCGTCGCCGCAAGCCACAGCGCGTTCTGCGCGCCAAGCGTGAGCAGGATCTCCTCGGGCCGCGCAAGGATGCCGCGCCGGGGCAGCGTGTGGCGGGCGATGTACTCCACCAGCAGCGGATCGTCCTCTTCGTAGCGGTCGTCGGTCATGGCGTGGAAATCCCGCGCCCCCGACGCCATCAGCAGACAGGCGCGCCAGTTCTGCTGGTCGAACAGCGTCGGATCCGCCTGGCCGTAGACGAAGGGATAGCGGAAATCGCGCCAGTTCCGCGGCTTGCCCCGGCGCAGGCTCGACGGCGTGCGCGGACCCAGCAGGCGCGCCCAGTCCACCGTTTCGCGGACAGCGGCGGGCGGCGGATCGATCTCGTGCGGCCGCGGCGCGTTCTCGGACACGTAAAAACCCGACCGCCCACGCGCGCTGAGGTAATCGTCCGCGACAAGATCGGCATAGGCCTGCGCGACCGTGATCCGGCTGACCCCCAGATGCGCGGCCAGCCGGCGGCTCGACGGCAGCCGCGCGCCCGGCGGAAAGCGGCCCGCCAGGATCCCCTCCGCGACAAATTGCCTTATCTGCATCTGCAAGGTCCCCTGCGCATCGGGGCGCAGGAAGAACATGTCGACCGAAATTGTCATCACCGCCTCCGCCTGCGGCACCCCGGCCAACTGGCCCTATCGGCGCCTCGAATCTGGCCCTATCACCCGGCGCCGCGCGGGTCCATGCTGCGGCTTTCCGTTTCCCGCAGCCAAGGGGGCTATCCGGATGGACGATGCCATCAAGCGCAATGACCTGAGCCACGTGGTCGCGGCCGACCGCGCGCATGTCTGGCACCATCTGAGCCAGCACAAGCAATACGAAAAGATCGATCCGCGCGTCATCGTCGAAGGCAAGGGCCTGCGCGTCTGGGACGCCACCGGCCGCGAGACGCTCGACGCCGTGTCGGGCGGGGTCTGGACGGTCAACGTCGGCTACGGCCGCGAGTCGATCGCGAACGCGGTCCGCGACCAGTTGCTGAAGCTGAACTTCTTCGCCGGCGCCGCCGGGACCGTGCCGGGCGCGCTCTTTGCCCAGGCGCTGACCGAGAAGATGCCGGGGATGAGCCGCGTCTACTATTCCAACTCGGGCTCGGAGGCGAACGAGAAGGCCTACAAGATGGTGCGCCAGATCGCCCATCGCCGCCACGGCGGGCAGAAGTGGAAGATCCTGTATCGCGAGCGCGACTATCACGGCACGACCATCGCCGCGCTCGCCTCGGGCGGGCAGGAAGAGCGCAAGATGCAATACGGCCCCTTCCCCGAGGGGTTCGTACCGGTGCCGCATTGCCTGGAATACCGCAGCCAGTGGGGCGAAGTGTCCGATTACGGCCTGCGCGCCGCCAACGCCATCGAGGAGGTGATCGAGCGCGAGGGTCCCGACACGGTGGGCGCGATCATCCTCGAACCCGTCACCGCCGGCGGCGGCGTCATCCCCCCGCCCGAGGGCTACTGGCCCCGCGTGCAGGAGATCTGCCGCAAGCACGACATCCTTCTCATCATCGACGAGGTGGTCTGCGGCCTCGGGCGCACCGGCACCTGGTTCGGCTACCAGAACTACGACATCGAGCCCGACATCGTGACCATGGCCAAGGGCGTCGCCTCGGGCTATGCGGCGATTTCCTGCACGGTCACGACCGAGCGCGTCTTCGAGATGTTCAAGGACGACGCCGAGGATCATCTGAGCTACTTCCGCGACATCTCGACCTTCGGCGGCTGCACCGCCGGCCCGGCCGCCGCGCTGGAGAACATGCGCATCATCGAGGACGAGGGGCTTCTGGACAATTGCCTGAAGATGGGCGACCGGCTCATGGGCAACCTGCACGCGCTGATGGAGAAGCACGCGGTCATCGGCGACGTGCGCGGCAAGGGGCTGTTCTGCGGCGCCGAACTCGTGGCCGACCGGGCAACGAAGGAGCCGCTGCCCGAAAAGCAGGTCGCCGCCGTCGTCGCCGCCGCCATGGCGCGGGGCGTGCAGATCGGCATGACCAACCGCTCGGTGCCGGGGCTCAACAACACGCTCACCCTCAGCCCCGCGCTGGTCGTCACCGCCGACGAGATCGACCGCATCACCGACGCCATCGACGGCGCCCTGACCGAGGTCTGCGGCACCTGACCCCCCGCGCCCGGTTACTCCGCGCCGCGCCCCGGCACCGCCCGGGGCGCCGCTTTGGCCCGCTTGAAACGGGCGGCTTCCGCGACGAACGCAAAAAATGGCGCGACGATCCCGCAGGCTACACGCCGCCCCCACCCCCGGACCCGTCCGGCGAAAGCGCCTGACCGCGTCCCGGCGCCCCCCGTCCGGTCGTCCCAATCCTTGACGAAATCCGACCCCGGCGCGCGCTTCTGCCACCCGCTTGCCACCCGCTTGCCACCCATCTGCCACCCGTCTGCCATACGCCTGCCATACGCTTGCCAGCACCCCGCCATCCGGCCTCCGGCGCCCCGCGGTGGCCGCCGTCCCCCC
>SLKW01000122.1 GCA_007134405.1 Paracoccaceae bacterium | reverse complement strand
CGCCGGCGCCGGTCAGCGCGCCGGTCTGTGTCCGGCTGAATTCGCCCTGCGGCGTTTCGCAGGCGGCGAGAAGGCCGATGGCCGCAACTCCGGCCAGAAGGGGTTTGAGGGTCATGGTACCAGTCCTCCGACTCGATTTCACGGATGGTTTATCCGCACGCGCGGGTGCCGAACAGCCCCCGTGTAACATCGAAGGGTAACGTTTCACGGAGGGGTTCGGTTCCCGTCGTGCCCGCGTCACACGCGCGCATCGCCCGCGCGTATCGCCCGCGCGTATCGCCCGCGCGGTTCACTGCGCAGCCTCCGCCTCCAGCCGTGCCGCTTCCCAGGCGAGCATGGCGCGCTTGACCGGCAGGCCCCAGTGATAGCCGCCCAAGCCGCCCGTTTTCGCGATGGCGCGGTGGCAGGGAATCAGAAAGCTGACCGGGTTGCGCCCGACCGCGGTGCCCACGGCGCGCACCGCGCGGGGGTTGCCCACCGAAGCGGCCAGTTGCGAATAGGTCGTGACATGGCCCGAGGGGATGCTGAGCAGTGCTTCCCAGACCTTGATCTGGAAGGGTGCGCCGATCAGGTGCAGCCGCGCCTCGCCGCCCCCGAAGGCGGCCTCGACCCAGTTCCGCAGCCGCTCCGGCGCTTCGCGGAAGGCGGCCCTGGGCCAGCGGCGGGCCAGATCGTCGAAGGCCGCCTGCGCGCCCATCTCGGCGGCGAAGCCCAGCCCGCAGAGGCCGCGATCCGTGCCCATGGCGATCGCCGGGCCGAAGGGCGTCTCGAACCAGCCCCAGGCGATCTCGAGCCCCGCGCCGGCGCGGGCGTAGTCGCCGGGCGTCATCGCCTCCCACCTGAGGAACAGGTCGTGCAGCCGTCCCGGCCCCGACAGCCCCGACCCCAGCGCCGCCTCCAGCACCGTGAAGCGTTCGGCCAGCAGCCGCCGCGCATGGCCCAGCGCCAGGTATTGCTGGTACCGCTTGGGCGACACGCCCACCCACTGGCTGAAGACGCGCTGGAAATGCGCCGGGCTCATCCCCAGCCGCGCGGCCAGGTCGGGCAGCGCCAGCCGCTCGCCGCCGGCGGCGTCGAGCTCGGCGATGGCGCGCGCGATGACCCGGTAGTGGTAGGCGCGCCCGTCGGCATCGGGCCGGGGCGGGGGCGCGGGCAGGCGGGTTACGGCATCGCTCATGGCGCGGGTCCTTGCTTCGTCATGCCGCGATCCTAGCGCCACAGCCCGCCCCGCGCGACCCGGAAGCTGCGCATCCGCTCTGGACCTTTCACCCGCCCCGGCGCAACCTGCCGCCGGTTCCGGACACTCGCCCATGCGCCTTCTCGTCTCCTTCGCCGCGCTCTTCGTCTCGGTCGTGCTGCTGCAACTCGGCCTCGGCGGCGTCGCGCCCCTCGATGCGCTCTCGGGCGCGGCCCTGGGCTTCTCGGCGGGCGAGATCGGGATGCTGGGATCGGCGCATTTCGTGGGCTTCTTCATCGGCTGCTGGTGGGCGCCCCGGCTGATGGGCGAGGTCGGCCATTCGCGCGCCTTCGCCGCGCTGACCGCCGCCGGCATCATCGGCATCCTGTCGCACATGATGCTCACCGATCCCATCGCCTGGGCGCTGATGCGCGTGGCCATCGGCATGGCGGTGGCCGGCTGCTACACGATCATCGAGGCCTGGCTGCAGGCCAAGGTCACCAACGCCACCCGGGGCCGGGCGATGGGCGTCTACCGCGTCGTCGACATCGTGGGCTCGCTCGGCGCGCAGCTTCTGATCGCGGTGCTTGAACCCGCGGCCTACCTCTCCTACAACCTGCTGGCGCTGCTCTGCTGCGCGGCGCTCTTTCCGCTCGTCCTGACCCGCGCCGAGGCGCCCGAGACCGGACCCGCCCCGCGCCTGCGCCCGGCGATGGCCTGGCGCCACTCGCCGCTCGCCGCGGCGGGGGTCATCGTCTCGGGCATCACGGGGGCGGCCTTTCGCATGGTCGGGCCGCTCTACGGCCTGGCCGTCGGGCTGCCGGCCGACCAGATCGCGCTCTTCCTCGCCGCCTACGTGCTGGGCGGTGCGGTGGCGCAGGTGCCGGTGGGCTGGCTGGCCGACACGTTCGACCGCCGCTGGGTGCTCGTCTGGCTCTCGGCCGCCTCCATCCTCGCCTGCGTGCTGACGGTGGCGGGCGCGGGCGGCGGCGTCGCCATGATCTTCCTCGCCGCGGGCTTCTTCGGCTTCACCACCTTCCCGATCTACTCCGTCTCGGCCGCGCATGCCCACGACTACGCCGAACAGCACGAGCGGGTGGAGCTTTCGGCGGCGCTGATGTTCCTCTACGCCGTGGGCGCCATCGCCAGCCCCGTCATCGCCTCGGTCCTGATCGACCGGTTCGGCCCGCCCGGCATGTTCGCCTTCATCGCGCTCGCGCATCTTGTCCTCGTCGTCTTCGGACTGGTCCGGATGCGGGCGCGGCCCTCGCCGGGGGAACGCACGGCCTATACCTACGTGCCGCGCACCTCGTTCCTCATCGGGCGGCTGCTGCGCCGCGGCAACGGCGACAACGGCGACAACGGCGACAAGGGCGGGGCAACGGGCAAGGATTGACCCCCGCCCGCGCCCCGTGCATGAGACCGGCATGGCCCGCCAGCTCGACTATCACACGATTTCCGAGATCTTCCGCCGCTTCCACACGGCCGCGCCCGAGCCGAAGGGCGAGCTCGAACACGTCAACGCCTTCACCCTCCTCGTCGCCGT
>SLKW01000282.1 GCA_007134405.1 Paracoccaceae bacterium | reverse complement strand
CGCCCGAAAGCCCCAGCGCGGCGCGCATTCGGTGGGCAGCGGCGATCTGCTCGGCACTGTCCATGCGCAAGGGCGCCTTCAGGCCCGAATCGCGCGACCAGAAGCCGGGCAACTGATCCTGCCCGAAGGCGATCACCGGCACGCCCAGCGTTTCCAGCACCTCGAGCGTCTTGGGCAGGTCGAGGATCGCCTTGGCGCCCGCCGCGACCACGGTGACCGGCGTGCGGGCGAGTTCCTGCAGGTCGGCCGAGATGTCGAAGCTGCCCTCCGCCCCGCGATGCACGCCGCCGATCCCGCCGGTGGCGAAGACCGCGATCCCGGCCAGATGCGCGCAGATCATCGTCGCCGCCACCGTCGTTGCGCCCACCCGCCCGCTGGCCAGACAGGCGGCCAGGTCGGCGCGGCTCAGTTTCATGACCCCCTCGGCCCGGCCCAGGGCCTCGAGCGCCAGCGCATCGAGGCCGACCCGGATGCGCCCCTCGATCACGGCGATGGTCGCGGGCACCGCGCCGGCGCTGCGCAACTCCGCCTCGACCGAGGCGGCGGTCTCGATGTTGCGCGGCCAGGGCATGCCGTGGGTGATGATCGTCGATTCCAGCGCGACGACGGGCGCGCCAGCATCTAGCGCGGCGGAAACTTGGGGCGATAGCGCAATGTATTCGTTCATGATCCTGTTTCTCCGGCAACATGGGCGGCGGCCGCTTCCTGGGCCCGGGCAAGCGCGTCGATCGGCGCGTCGCCGCGCATCTCGGCGACGACATGGGCGGCCATGAAGGCATCCCCCGCCCCGGTCACGCGCACCACCTGCACCTCGCGCGCGGGATGGGTCAGGGGCGCGGCCCCGGCGCGCGCGTCGGTTGCGTCATGCGCGCCATCGGTGACCAGCACGCGCGCCGCGCCCCGCGCGACCAGCGCCTCGGCCGCCGCGCGGCTGGTGTCGAACCGGGACCGGCAGAGCTGGCCCGCTTCCTCGAGGTTGACATAGAGCGTGGCGCGGGCGTGGCGCAGGAAGGGCATCAGGCGCTCGGCCTTGCCGGGGCTGGCGGGCGCGACGCGCAGGTCGGCGGCGGCGAAGAGGTGCGAAGCCGCGATCCGGTCCAGAAGCGCCACCGTCAGGTTGCCGTCCAGCGCCACCGGCCCGGCCCAGGGCGCGGCCTCGGTTCCCAGCCGCCCGTCGGCCAGCGGCGCCAGGATCTTGTCGCCCGCGGCCTCCAGCGAATGGGCGTCGGCGATGGCGGCGATCAGCCCGTTCGCCCCCTCGATCGCCATGTAGCGGTCGGTGGGCAGGTCGTCCGACCGGTAGGCGAAGGCGGTCGCAACCCCCAGCGCCGCGCAGGCGGCGACCAGCGCGTCGCCCTCGGCGTCGCGGCCGATCGCCGTCAGCACCGCCGGGCGCAGGCCGAACCGGGCCAGCGTCATGGCGATGTTCATCGCAACCCCGCCCGGCAGCCGGCTGATCCGCCCCGGCACATCCGAGCCCAGCCGCATCTGCGCCGGCGCGCGGCCGATCACGTCCCACAGCACCGACCCGATGCAGAGGATGTCGGGCCGGTCGGCCGCACCTGGGGCAGGGGGTGTCATGCCCGCCGGAAGGTCAGGATCAGCGCCCGGTCGGCGGCATGGCCGGGGTCGCGCGCCGCGGCGCGGGCGTCGTAGATCGGCGCCTCGGTCAGCGCCACGTCGCGGATCCGGTCGCCAAGCGCCGCCAGCGCCGCGGGAAAGCCCTTCGCCTCCCACACGCCGGCATTGACCGACAGCGCGAAAAGCGCGCCCGCCTCGGCGACGGCAAGCAGGGCCGGCAACCCCTCGGGCCCGACATGGCCGTGGGTGAAGGTGCCCGAGCTGACGACGCCCCGGTAGCTCGCGGGCAGCGCCAGCGGGCGGGTGATGTCGGCGGCGACCAGCGCGCCGTAGCAGCCCTTGGCGCGCGCCTTCTCCAGCATCTCGGGCGAGAGGTCGACGCCGTCGATCCGCCCCTGAAAACCCAGCCCGCGCAGCGCGGCCGCCAGAAGCCCGGTGCCCGCCCCCACGTCAAGGACCGGCCCGGCGCCGCCCGCGCCCAGATAGGCCGACGCCACCTGCGCCGGCAGGACATAGCCCATCCCCTCGGCGAAGTCGGCATCGTAGCTCGCCGCCCAGTCGGCATAGAGCTTCAGGCAATCCTCGGGCGATGACAGCGCATAGGCGCCGGAGACGTCAGGCGAACTCATGGCGCGACTAGGCCATGCGGCGCGGCGCGGATCAAGCCCCTTGCGCGGGTGGGTCAAACGGGGTATGGCGCGCGGACTTCACAGGCGGGGCAGGGCCCTGCGGGGAGACATCCCGCAGCGGTCCACCGGTTGGGCGAAAGCCCTGACGCCCCGCTCAGGCGCAAACCGGAAAGGAAACCATATGGCGCTTCCCGATTTCTCCCTGCGTCAGCTTCTGGAAGCTGGCGTTCACTTCGGCCACCAGACCCAGCGCTGGAACCCGCGCATGGGCCCGTTCATCTACGGTGAACGCAACGGCATCCACATCATCGACCTGACGCAGACGGTGCCGATGCTGGACGCCGCGCTGCAGGTGATCCGCGACACGGTGGCCAAGAACGGCCGCATCCTGTTCGTCGGCACCAAGCGCCAGGCGCAGAAGCCGATCGCCGACGCGGCGGAAAGGTGTGCGCAGTACTACATCAACCACCGCTGGCTGGGCGGCACGCTGACCAACTGGAAGACCGTGTCGCAGTCGATCCAGCGG
>SLKW01000252.1 GCA_007134405.1 Paracoccaceae bacterium | reverse complement strand
TCGTAGCTGTCGGTCGCGCCGGCGAGAAGGTCGGACATGTGCTGCTCGAGTCGTTTGTTCTGGATTGGTCCAGTAGTAGACCATCGACGCCCGGGCTACGCAAGACTTGGGGGCTCACAACCTGCGGCTGTGCGGCTCAGAGCAGCGACCAGATCTGGAAGGCCAGCCCCGCCGCAAAGGCGCCGCTCAAGGACAGCGCGACATAGAGCGCGAAGACCCGCGCGCGAACCAGCGCCCAGACCGCCATCGCCGCCGGGATCGAGGTGACGCCGCCGGCGATCAGGAAGGCCATGCCCGCCCCCGGCGCCATCCCCTGCCCGATCAGTCCGCCGATCAGCGGCAACGCTGCGTAGCCGTTCAGATAGGCCGGCACGCCCACGACCACCGCCGTCGCGATGGGCGCGAGCCCCTGCCCGCCCAGCATGGCCGTCACCGTCTCGGCCGGGATCCAGGCCAGCATCAGGCTTTCCAGCAGGAAGGCGAGCGTCAGCCATCTTGCCAGGAAGAGCGCGATGGAGGCCGCCTCGGCGCGGAATTTCCGCACCCGCGCCGGCTCGGTCCAGAAGCGCCACAGGACCGGGCGCGGGGCGCGGATGCGGGCCCCACCGCAGCCGCCGTCGCCTATCCCCGGGCGCAGCGGGTCGGTAAGCGCGCCCATGCGCATCGCCAGATGCACCACGCAGCCGCCCGCCGCCCCCAGCGCGATCGCCGCAAGGGTCTTGGCCAGCGCGAATTCCACGCCCAGCACGCCCGCGGTCAGTACGAACATCGACGGGTCCATCAGCGGCGACGCGAGCCAGAAGGCCATGACCGGCGCCAGCGGCACACCGATGGCCAGCAGCGCCGCAATGAGCGGGATCACCCCGCAGGAACAGAAAGGCGACAGCGCCCCGGCAAGCGCCCCCATCGCGATCATCGTTGCCGGCGCGCCGGTGAATGCCCGCGCGATCAGCCCATCGGCACCCGTTGCGGCCGCCCAGCCGGCCAACAGGACCGACAGCAGCAGGAAGGGCGCGATCTTGACCAGCGCCGCGAGCACGAACAGCAAAGAGACGCCCGCCTGCGCCGGGTCGATCAGGGCGATTGCGGTCAGGATCGCGGCCGAAGCCAGCCAGACGCGCTGCCCGCGCCAGAACGCGGCACGCCGCCAGGCCGGCGGCGATTGGATCGGGGTCGCGTGCGACATTTCGATATCTCCGGTTCAGCCGTGATGTCGGCGCAAAAAACTATCAGGCGGCGTCGGGGCGCAGGGCAAGCCCGGCGCAGCAATTCTCCGTCAGGAAGCCCAGCACCCGGCGCATGGCGTCGTAATCGGCACGGTTCACCACCTCGCGCCCGCGGCGTTCCTGGATGACCAACCCGGCCGCGACCAGCGTGTTCAGGTGATGCGCCAGTGTCGAGGGCGCGAGGCCAAGATGCGCGCCGATTTCGCCCACGATCAGCCCGTCCTCGCCCGCCTGCACGAGAAGGCGAAAAATGGAGAGGCGCGCGTCGTGTCCCAGCGCGGCCAGCGCGCGGACGGTCGGGGCAAGGGCGGCATTTTGAGTGGTCATGCGGAAAATATAACCAGAAAACCGGTTATGTAAAGGCATGATCGTGATCCCCGTCGCGCGCGATTGATTTTCTACCCTTCCGCCCCTAGAGGAAACCCGAACGCATCGAGGAGACGCAGATGACCGCCACCCGCACCGAGACCGACAGCTTCGGGCCGCTCGAGGTTCCGGCCGACAAGTACTGGGGCGCGCAGACCCAGCGCTCGATCCGGAACTTCCCCATCGGATGGGAGCGCCAGCCGGTGCCGATCATCCGCGCGCTCGGTGTCATCAAGAAGGCCTGCGCGACGGTCAACCGCGACTTCGGCGACTTGGACGGGACGCTCGCCGACGCGATCACGCAGGCGGCGCAGGAGGTGATCGACGGCAGGTTCGACGACAATTTTCCGCTGGTGGTCTGGCAAACCGGATCGGGCACGCAGTCGAACATGAACGCCAACGAGGTCATCGCCAACCGCGCCATCGAGATCCTTGGTGGCGAAATGGGCTCGAAGTCGCCCGTGCATCCGAACGACCATTGCAACATGGGGCAGTCGTCGAACGACACCTTCCCGACCGCCATGCATGTCGCCATCGCCATGCATGCGCGCGACGTGCTCTTGCCGGGGCTGGAGAAGCTGCACGCGGCGCTGGCGGCGAAGTCGGACGAGTTCAAGGACATCATCAAGATCGGCCGCACGCATACACAGGATGCGACGCCGCTGACGCTGGGCCAGGAATTCGGCGGCTACGCGCATCAGGTCGCCAAGGGGATCGAGCGGGTGAAGGCCTGCCTGCCCGACATCTACGAGTTGGCGCAGGGCGGCACGGCGGTCGGCACCGGGCTCAATACCCGCAAGGGCTTCGCCGAGAAGGTCGCCGGGGAGATCGCGGCGATCACCGGCCTGCCCTTCGTTACCGCGCCCAACAAATTCGAGGCGCTGGCGGCGCATGATGCGATGGTCATGTTCTCGGGCGCGTTGAAGACGGTGGCGGGAAGCCTTTTCAAGATCGCGAACGACATGCGGCTCCTGGGTTCCGGTCCGCGGTCGGGGCTGGGCGAGCTGATTCTACCGGAGAACGAGCCGGGCTCGTCGATCATGCCGGGCAAGGTGAACCCGACGCAGGCCGAGGCGCTGACCATGGCCTGCGCGCATGTCATGGGCAACGACGCGGCGGTGGGCTTCGCCGGGTCGCAGGGGCATT
>SLKW01000374.1 GCA_007134405.1 Paracoccaceae bacterium | reverse complement strand
TGGAACGCCCCGTATCCTCGCCGGACCCGGCTCGCGCCTAGCCCCGGATCGCCTCCAGCATCCGGTGCACGTTCTCGGGGTCGGCCTCGGGCGTGATCCCGTGGCCCAGGTTGAAGATATGCGGCCCGCCCGAAAACGCCCGCACGATGCGCTTGGTTTCCGACACCAGCGCCGGGCCGCCCTCGACCAGGTGATGCGGCGCCAGGTTCCCCTGCACACAGCCATCGACCTGCACATGCCGCGCCGCCCAGTCCGCATCGACCGAATTGTCCAGCGCCACGCAATCGGCCCCCGTCGCGCGGGCAAAGCCCACATAGTGATCCCCGGCCTGGCGCGGAAACACGATCACCGGCAGGCCGGGATGCCGCGCCTTCAACGCGCCCACGATCCGCCGCGCCGGCTCCAGCGCGTAGCGGGTGAAGTCATCGCCCTGCAGCGACCCCGCCCAGCTGTCGAAGATCTTCACCACCTCGGCCCCCGCCGCGACCTGCGCCATGAGGTACTCGATCGTCGCCTCGGTGATCCGCTCCATCAGCGCGTCGAACGCCGCCGGCTCGGCCGCCTTCATCGCATGCGCCGGGCCCTGGTCGGGCGTGCCGCGCCCGGCGATCATGTAGGTCGCCACCGTCCAGGGCGCGCCGGCAAAGCCGATCAGCGTCACCTCGCCCGGCAATTCGCGGGCCAGGATCCGCACGGTCTCGTAGACCGGCGACAGCGTCTCGTGGATCGCCTCCACCGGCTTCAGCGCCGCCACGCCCGCCCCGTCGGTGATCGTCGACAGCCGCGGCCCCTCGCCGGTGACGAACCACAGATCCGCCCCCAGCGCCTGCGGCACCAGCAGGATGTCGGCAAACAGGATCGAGGCGTCGAAGCGATAGCGCCGGATCGGCTGCAGCGTCACCTCGGCGGCCAGTTCGGGCGTGTAGCAGAGCGTCAGGAAATCCCCCGCCTGCGCCCGCGTCGCGCGGTATTCGGGCAGGTAGCGTCCCGCCTGGCGCATCATCCAGACCGGCGGCACCGGCAAGGTCTCGCCGGCCAGCGCCCGCAGGATGGTTTTTCTGGGCGCAGCTTGCGTCATCTCGGCCTCCATTCGCTGGCGGCCTTGGTCCGCGCGCGCGTCGGGAAAGTCAAGCCGCCGCGCCGGCGACCCGGCCGGTCCGCCCCGCTCTTGCCGCCCGCTCTTGCCGGTTGCCAGCCCGGGGGCCGGCGGCTAATCAGGGCGCCATGACAGCCCCCCTCCCCTCGCCCGCAGCGCCGCTGCGCATCGGCACCCGCGGCTCGCCGCTGGCGCTGGCGCAGGCGCATGAAACCCGCGCCCGGCTGATGGCCGCCCATGACCTGCCCGAGGACGCCTTCGCCATCGTGGTCATCAAGACCACCGGCGACCGCGTCATCGACCGCCCGCTGAAAGAGATCGGCGGCAAGGGCCTCTTCACCCGCGAGATCGAGGAGAGCCTGCTTTCCGGCGGCATCGACATCGCCGTCCATTCCATGAAGGACATGCCGACGCTTCAGCCCGCGGGGCTGGTGCTCGAGTGCTACCTGCCGCGCGAGGACCCGCGCGACGCCTTCGTCTCGGGCACCGTCGCGCGGATCGCCGATCTCGCCCCCGGCCAGGTCGTCGGCACCTCCAGCCTCAGGCGGCGCGCGCAGCTTCTGCATCGCCGCCCGGACCTGCGCGTGGTCGAGTTTCGCGGCAATGTCCAGACCCGCCTGCGCAAGCTCGCCGATGGCGTCGCCGACTGCACCTTCCTCGCCATGGCCGGGCTCAACCGGCTGGGCCGGCCCGATATCGCGCGCGGCCCCATCGCGCCCGAGGACATGCTGCCCGCCGTCGCCCAGGGCGCCATCGGCATCGAACGCCGCGAGGGAGACACCCGCGTGGCCGCGCTCCTCGCCCCGATCCACGACCATCCCACCGGCCTGCGCCTCGCCGCCGAACGCGCCTTCCTCGCCCGGCTCGACGGCTCCTGCGAGACGCCCATCGCCGGGCTCGCCGAACTCGACGGCGCGACCCTGCGGTTCAGGGGCGAGATCCTGCGCCCCGATGGGTCCGACGCCCTGAGCGAGGACGCGACCGCCCCCGTCGAGGACGGCGCCGAACTGGGCCGCGCGCTGGCCGCCCGGCTTCTGGAGCGCGCGCCGCGCGACTTCTTCGACTGGCGCGCCGCCTGAGTCCCGCACCCGCCCGGCGGCCCCCGCAGCCTGCGCCCCCGGCACCTTGCACACCCGACCCGACCCCGCGATCCAGATGCGCATATGCGCACAACTCGACGGCCTCTGCGCGAAATTCGCGTATAGACGTTATACCGACGTGATACCGACGCGATACCGACGTCCCACCGAGGCCGGGTTCCGCCCCGGCCTCTTCCCGTCCCGCGCCCGCCCGGCGCGCCGCCTCAGCGCCAGTCGGGCTTGCGCTTTTCGATGAAGGCCCGGATCCCTTCATCCGTGTCGCGCCACATCATGTTCTCGACCATCACCTGCCCGGTCAGCGCATAGGCCTCGTCAAGCGGCAGGTCGAGCTGGTCATAAAACGCGCGTTTTCCGATACTTACGGCAGATGTCAGCTTGCTCGCCACGACCCGCGCCAGATCCAGCGTCTCCTGCGCCAGGTCCTCCGGCGCCGCCACGCGGTTGACCAGCCCGAGCTCCCGCGCCTGCTCGGCGCCGATGAACTCGCCCGTCGTCAGCAGCTCGAACACCGCCTTGCGCGGCACGTTCCGGCTCAACGCCACCATCGGCGTCGAACAGAAAAGCCC
>SLKW01000150.1 GCA_007134405.1 Paracoccaceae bacterium | reverse complement strand
GGCATGTTCGTCCGCCCAGAACAGGTCGCGGCCTTCGTCAGCCGACACGAGGAAGTGAGCCGCGCCCGGGTCATCGCGACCCGCGAAGGTGAAATGGACGTGATGACGGTCCGGATCGAGACCCGCGCGGCCAATCCCAAATTGTACGAGGCCACGGTGCTTGATACGCTGAAGATGCGGGGCAAGGTCGAGTTGGTGCCGCCCGGAAGCCTTCCGAACGATGGCAAGGTGATCGAGGATCTGCGCAGCTACGACTGACGGGGCCCCGCGCGGCGTTGGGGGGGCGGTGTTGCGTGTGCTTCTTGTTGCGGTGCTGTTGTCGGCATTGCCGGTTCCGCTGGCCGCTGCCGGTCTGGCGCTGATCCTTGCCAATGAAAGCTACGATGAACTGCGCGTCGCGCGCGGCGCCGGCGCTCTGGCGGACGAAGCGGACCGGATGGCGATGGCAGGTTTCGCGGTCGAGGTGGCGCGCGACCTGGACACCGCGGGTTTGCGCGCGGTGCTCGCGGGTCTCGAATCCGATCTGGAGGCCGGGGCAGGGGAGCGCGTGGTCATCGTGCTGTCCGGCCATTGGGTGCATGGCCGCCACGGCACCTGGCTTCTTGGTACCGAGGCCGCAGGGCTGAGCCCGGTCATGGCCGATGGCGCGGGTCTTCGGCTTGACGCTGTGCTGGCGCTGGCGTCGGCTCGGCCGGGCGGCGCGATCGTGGCTCTCGCCGAAACCAACTTCCCGGGCGATCCAGGCCCCGGACTGGCTGGCGGGCTTCCTGACGGGATCGAAGTGCCGCAGGGCGTGACGCTGGTACGCGGCCCGGGGACGCAATTGGCGAGCTTTCTCAGCGCGATCGGCCGGCCCGGAACGCGGGTCACCGTCGCTGCGGCCCAAGGGCGGGCGCTCCGGCTGTCGGGCTTCGTGCCGGCAGATCTGCCTTTCCTGCCTGCGGACTTTCGCCCTGGGGAAGAGGCCGAGCGTCGGGCCTGGGCGGCCGCCGAGAAGGCTGGCAGCGAAGAGGCCTTGAGCGCGTTCCTGCAAGATTTCCCGGACGGCCGCTTCGCCGACCGCGCGCGCGCGGCGCTTGATGCGCTGGAACAGGCACCCGACCGCGTCGAGGAGGCTCTGGAGCTCAGCCGTGACGAGCGGCGCGCCATCCAGCGCGATCTCACGCTTCTGGGGCGCGATACGCGCGGCATCGACGGGATTTTCGGTCCGGGCACACGCGGCGCGATCCGCAGCTGGCAGCGCCAGAACGATCTGGACGATACCGGCTTTCTCGATCGTGATCAGATCTTTCGCCTTGCCGCTCAGGCCGCCCGCCGTGCGGCCGAGCTGGAAGCCGAAGCGCGCGAGCGTCAGGCCGAAATCGACCGCGAGGATCGTACCTTCTGGCGCGACACGGGCGCCGGAACCGAGGAAACCGGTCTGCGCGCCTATCTCGACCGGTTCCCCGATGGGCTCTTTGCCGCGATCGCGCGCGAAAGGTTGGATGCCTTTGAGGCAGAGCGGCAGGCCGCCGCGCAGGCGCGCGACCGCGACGCCTGGGAGGCAGCCCGCGACGCCGATTCGCCCGCGGCGTATCGGCGCTATCTGGAAGACTTCCCGCAGGGCGCATTCGCGGAAGCCGCGCAGGATCGCCTCGATGCACTGATCGGTCGGCCGGACCGGCCCGAGATGGATGCCGAGGATGCAGCGCGCGCCGCCGAAGAAGCGCTGGGTCTGCCGCGGGTCATGCGCGTGCTGATCGAGCAGCGGCTCGATGCGCTGGGACACGACCCCGGGGCTGCCGACGGTCGGTTCGACACCGATACCCGCCGGGCGATCCGCCGTTATCAGCGCGCATCCGACCTGCCGGTAACCGGCTACCTGACGGAACAGGCGGTCTCGCGGCTGTTGATGGGAGCAATCCTACCGGGGATGGACTGATCACAGAGACGGATGGCGTCAAGCGAGACGCACGGGCGAGGCGGCAATCGTCGTCCGGATGGGCTGATAACAAAACGCCGCAGCGCGGTGCTGCGGCGTTCGCCGTTTCTTTAACAGCCGGGCCGGTTCAGCCTTGGCGGGCTTTGAACTTCCGCTGGGTCTTGTTGATCACGTAAACACGACCCTTGCGACGCACGATCTGGCAGTCACGGTGGCGCTGCTTGAGCGAGCGCAGCGAATTCCTGACCTTCATCGGTCTTCTCCTCTTCGCGGCGCCAGCGCGCCTTGAAACGTTTTGCGCCCCGTCACGGGGCGCGGCGATCTCGTGCCCCCGATTTGGGAGCGGTCTAGCGCCCTGCCGGGGCAGGGCAACGCCTCGAAAGGCGATGGTGGGCGCGACAAGGTTCGAACTTGTGACCCCTACGATGTCAACGTAGTGCTCTACCGCTGAGCTACGCGCCCGGACCGGACGCGCGGCGCGACCGGACAGCGACCGGGTCTATAAAAGGAGTCGCGTCGATGTTCAAGGGCTTTCCGTAACCTAGTTCGCTGCACTATAGTCGAGCGACATGGAGGTCCGCATGCCTACTGCGGTGCAGGTTTTCGAACCGGAGGAACCGACCAGCCACCTGGTCTTCGCCTCGCCGCACAGCGGGCGGGTCTATCCGGCCGACCTGATGGCGCACGCGCAGGTCGACGCGCTGACCTTGCGGTCGTCCGAGGATGCGTTTGTCGATCTACTCATTTCGGATGCGCCGCGTTTCGGTGCACCGCTCATCACCACGGAAGTCCCGCGCGCCTATGTCGATTTCAACCGGGCTGCGGACGAGCTCGACCCGGCGCTGATCGATGGCGTCGGGC
>SLKW01000041.1 GCA_007134405.1 Paracoccaceae bacterium | reverse complement strand
GATGGTATGGTTGCCGCCCTCCCCTGTCGGGATGTTGACCTTCGAAACGCTCGTGCTGCCGGTCACCGCGATGGCAGCTCCTCAGGTGTTTCTGGCAACCGGTTGATCTTCCGTAAGGCATTGAAACGAAACTGTTACCGCTGACCTGAGAGGTGAAGCGTAAGTGACCGCCAAAATGCTCGGCGACATTTGCTCCTTTCGCGACAGACCGGCGGCCGTATTGCTTTCTCAAGAGTGCGCCGATCGAGCTGCCCTCAGCGCGACTCTACTCTATCTTTCGTGGCTGGTAGGCTGTGTCGATAACACACGCGAGCCCGGCAGCCCGGCGAGTAGCGCGGCCATGCGCCCGACATTGCGGTTGTCCTCTCCTGCCTGATTGGCGCAGCCACAATGGACCTCGTTCACAGCGGCCCAATCAATACTGTAGGAATCCATCAGGCTCTTGACTGGAACGGCGTCAAAATCGTTGGCGCTGACGGGCCGCCGATGCGTCGCCGATGCGGACGATGGGCGAGCGCGCTTAGCCGCAGAGAAAGACTTTCGTCATGCCAGTGCCTCCGGACAGATAAGGTCGACAACCGGGCCGTCGGTGTGCAGCGGCGCGCCCGTCACGAGTTGCAGGTTCTCGAGCGATATTGTCGGAATCTTTTCTCGAAGGACAAAGTGGCCGCCCACAATGTCCACCGTCGCGAGGGAGGTGTAGAGGCGCGTCACGCAGCGCACGCCGGTGAGGGGTAGAGCGCACTCCGCCACAAGCTTGGGCTGACCCTTGCGGGTGACATGATCGGTCAGCACCGCGACTCGTTTTGCGCTTTGCACCAGATCCATGGCACCACCCACGGCCGGCACGCCACCGCGACCCGTGGACCAATTCGCCAAGTCGCCGCTCTGTGCGACTTCGTAGGCACCAAGAATAGCAAGGTCCAGATGCCCGCCACGCACCATGGCGAAGCTGTCGGCTTGGTGGAAGAAGGAGGTTCCGGGCTTGATGGTGATCGCCTTCTTGCCGGCGTTGATGCAATCCCAGTTCTCTTCGCCTTCCGGTGGGGCGGGACCGAAATCGAGCACCCCGTTTTCAGAGTGAAAGATCGCTTGGCGATCCTCGGGTTGGAAGCGGGCCACCAATTCGGGAAAACCAATGCCGAGATTCACATAGGCGCCGTCCTCGATATCCTGCGCCGCGCGCCAGGCAATCTGGGCGTTCGAAAGTTTGATGTCGGTGATGTCGGTCATGGGTAAACAACCTTTGCCCGATTGAGTTCCTCTTCCTGCGCAGGATCGGCCACTTCGATCACGTTGCTGACGAAGATACCGGGCGTGACCACGTGTTCCGGGTCGATTCCGCCGAGGGGCACGACGCGCGAGACCTGCGCGAAGGTCGTTGTGGCGGCCATGGCCATAAGTGGGTTGAAGTTGCGCGAAGCCATACGGTAGGTGAGGTTGCCGTGAGGGTCGCCCAGTTCGCCCTTGATGAGCGCGAAATCAGCCTTGAGCCAGCGTTCACGTATGTACATCCGCCCTTCAAATTCCTCTTGCGGTTTGCCTTCTGCCAGTTTGGTACCGTAGGCGGTAGGCGTATAGAAGGCGGGGACGCCGGCGCCGCCGGCGCGGATGCGTTCGGCGAGGGTGCCCTGGGGCACCAACTCCAGTTCAATCTCACCGGCCTGGTAGGCCTCGGTAAAGACCACCGGGTCGGCGGAGCGGGGAAAGGAGCAGATCAGCTTCCTCACCTGCTTCTGCTCGATCAGCGCCGCAAGGCCGACATGACCGTTGCCCGCATTGTTGTTGATGACCGTCAGATCCTTCGCGCCGTGATCGATCAGCGCATGAATGAGTTCAATTGGCGCGCCGGCGCCGCCGAAACCGCCGATCATTAACGTGGCACCATCGGGGATCTGCGACACTGCGACTGCGGGGGCGTGAATGGTCTTATCCATCGAAGTCCTCCTCTCGACGCCGATTGCTACGCTTGATGAGGCAGGGACACCAGTGCTTCAGTGCGCATATTGACATTTGTTCAGATCATGCCGAACGCTGTGCGCATGTTGAACAAATCGACTGACTTCGTAGCATCCATGGCCAAGGGGCTTTTGGTGCTCGAATGCTTTGGCGCCGCCACGCCCCGACTTTCGATCACCGAGGCGGCGCAGCGTACCGGTCTCGACCGGGCCACGTGCCGGCGCTGTTTGCTGACGCTCTACCGGCAGGGCTATGCCGAGTATGACGGCAAGCACTTTCAACTCACCGCGCGGGTACTGCGGCTCGGCATGGGGGCACTGGCGGCGCTTCCGCTGCCTCAGCGGGTACAGCCGTGGCTCGATCAGCTATCGGAGCGGACCGGGGAATCGAGCTCCGTCGCGATTCTCGACGAAACGGAGATCGTCTATCTGGCGCGGGCGGCATAGAAACGGGTGATGTCGATCGGGCTGATGCCGGGCTCGCGGCTTCCGGCACATTGCACATCGATGGGGCGCACGCTGCTTGCGGCGCTACCAGAAGCCGAGGCGCGGGTTCTGGTCGAGCGCTCGGACCTGAGTCCGCGCACGCCGCAAAGCCTGACCGATCTTGCGGAAATCATGGCCGAGTTGAACCGGGTGCGGGCACAGGGATTCGCTGTGATCGACCAAGAGGTAGAATTGGGGCTGCGTTCGATTGCAGTGCCGCTCCATGGTAACCGCCCGGTTGTGACCGCCTGCCCGGGGTGAGGCGGTTGGTTTAGCTTGCGTCGTTACTGACGTCGTTACCGACGTCGTATGCGATGGAGGCTATCATGCGAGACGGGGTTCTGCT
>SLKW01000417.1 GCA_007134405.1 Paracoccaceae bacterium | reverse complement strand
GGGCGCGCCGACAGGCACGGATGGCGGCGCGGCCAGGCGGTCGATCGGCGCATCGCCGATCGCCTCGGTCGCGCCGAGTTCCACCTGCCATTCCAGCAGCGCCCGCGCGAGGTGCCAGTCCATGCCTGCCGTCATGGCGCGAAACTACCCCATCGCCGCGCGGGGGGGAATGGCCCGGATGTCGCAACACCGCTTTGTGCTTGCCGCGCCGCGCCCGCCTTCCTATACCGCGCCCGAGCGATGCGGAGCCGCCGATGAGTTTCAACCAGCGCCACCTCCTGGGGATCGAACCCCTGCATCCCGTTGAGATCACGACACTTCTGGACCTGGCCGAGACCTATGTCGAGCTCAACCGCTCGACCGCCAAGCACGCCGAGGTGCTGGCCGGGCTGACGCAGATCAACATGTTCTTCGAGGCCTCGACCCGGACGCAGGCCAGTTTCGAGCTGGCCGGAAAGCGGCTGGGCGCGGATGTGATGAACATGTCGGTCGCGCATTCGAGCGTGAAGAAGGGCGAGACGCTGATCGACACGGCGCTCACCCTGAATGCCATGCACCCCGATCTGCTGGTCGTCCGCCACCCGTCGTCCGGGGCGGTCAACCTGTTGGCGGAAAAGGTGAATTGCGCCGTTCTGAACGCCGGCGACGGGCGCCACGAACATCCGACCCAGGCGCTGCTGGATGCGCTGACGATCCGGCGCAAGAAGGGGCGGCTGCACCGGCTGGTGGTGGCGATCTGCGGCGATATCGCGCATAGCCGCGTTGCGCGCAGCAACCTGATATTGCTTGGAAAAATGGAGAACCGTGTGCGCCTGGTCGGGCCGCCCACGCTGATGCCGATGGGCGTGGCCGAGTTCGGCTGCGAGGTCTACGACGACATGAAGGCGGGGCTGGAAGACGCCGATGTGGTGATGATGCTGCGGCTGCAGAAAGAGCGGATGGACGGCGCCTTCATCCCGTCCGAGCGCGAGTTCTTCCATCGCTACGGGCTTGATTCCGATAAGCTTTCCCGCGCCAAGCCCGATGCGATCGTGATGCATCCGGGGCCGATGAACCGCGGCGTCGAGATCGACGGGCTGATTGCCGACGACATCAACCGCTCGGTCATCCAGGAACAGGTCGAGATGGGCGTGGCGGTGCGCATGGCGGCGATGGACCTGCTGGCGCAGAACCTCAAGCGCGCCCGGCTGAAGGCGGCGCTGCGCGAGGCCTGAGGCGGCCCGGAAAGGGCGTCATCCCCGGGTCGGTATCGCATCGGTATCGCGTCGGTATCACGTCATGACGTTGCGCGCGCTGCCCCGCACCGGGCCGCAACACCCCGCGGCCCGCGACATCGCCCCCTGTTCGCCGCCCCCGCAGGGGGCGGCGCCCGGCCCAACGCGAGGAAGGTTCGTGCGTCAGCACAGCCTGACGAGGGGCGGGAGCCCGCCCGTCGCCCGGTTGCCCGCGCTCCCTCGGATCGCGCGCCGGCATACCCCACGCCAGACGCCAGCGCCGGGATCGCCCGCGCAGCGGTTCGGCCCGTCGCTCTGGACGACACGGCCCCTTTTGGCGGAATGGACACGGGTGTCGCCTGATGTATCCTGCCGGGCGAAACGCAGGGAGGAAAACGCCATGGACACGGCAGACAGGCAACCGCGCGGCGAGGCGGCGGCCGGGAACCCCTTTGCGCAGGGCGCGGCCTTCGTCGAGGGGCAGTTCGTCCCGGTTGCCGAGGCGCGGATTCCGCTCATGGACCGGGGGTTCACGCGTTCGGACGCGACCTACGACGTCACGCATGTCTGGAAGGGCTACATCTTCCGGCTCGACGACTACCTGGACCGGTTCGAGCGCAACATGGCGGCCTTGCGCATGGCCCCGCCGCTTGCCCGCGACGAGATCCGCGCGGTGCTGATCGAATGCGTGCGCAGATCGGGGCTCCGCGACGCCTATGTGCAGATGACCTGCACCCGCGGCGTGCCGCCGGGCGGCAGCCGCGATCCACGGGCCTGCACGCCGCGCTTCTATGCCTTTGCGGTTCCCTTCGTCTGGATTTCCGACCCGGCGCAGCAGAAGCAGGGGCTGAACCTGCATGTGAGCCCCCGCCGGCGCATTCCGCCCGACTGCCTCGACCCGAGGATCAAGAATTTCCACTGGCTCGACATGACGCTGGGGCAGTTCGAGGCGTTCGATGCCGGCTGCGACACCGAGGTGCTCACCGACGGGGCGGGAAACCTGACCGAAGGGCCCGGCTTCAACCTCTTCGTCGTCCGGCAGGGTCGGCTGATGACGCCGGCCGTGGGCGTGTTCGACGGGATGACACGCCGCACGGTGATCGAGCTCTGCCAGGAACTCGGGCTGCCGGTCGCGGAGACGGTCGTCCCGGTCGCAGGGCTGGCCACCGCCGACGAGGTGTTTCTCTCCAGCACGGCCGGCGGGATCATGCCCGTGACGCGGATCGAGGGGCGCGTTCTCGGCGACGGCACGCCCGGGCCGGTCACCGCGCGCCTCCAGCGCATCTACTGGGAGCGGAAGGCCAACGGCTGGCATGGCGAGCCTATCGTCTATTCCAGCTGATCGAGGCGGTCACGCGGCAGGGGTGATCGTCAGCGCCCCGGTTCCGGGACTTGCCCGCCTCCGCCGTGACCGGATGATCGCATTCCCGATTTGCGGCCCCCTGGCGGCTATCGCCGGGCATTGCCGCGCTGATCCGGTTTCCGCTTGATCAGTTCGGGAAGCACGGGCGGCGACCGACCGCGGGCGGAAGCGAAGCGCCCGCGTCGTGCCGGAGGCACGCCTTCGGCGTGACGGGGGGCGGTCGGGCGCTGCCCG
>SLKW01000202.1 GCA_007134405.1 Paracoccaceae bacterium | reverse complement strand
GGCGGGCATGGGCGGCGGCGGGCCGCGCGGGCCACGCGGCGGCATGCATCCGGGGGCCGATTTCTCCTCGGCTTTTTCGGATGTGTTCGAGGATCTGTTCGGCGACTTCATGGGTGGGGGTCGTGGCGGGCCCCGCCAGCGCGCCAGCCGCGGGTCGGACCTGCGTTACAATCTGCGCGTGACGCTGGAAGAGGCTTATGCGGGCACGCAGAAATCGATCCGCGTGCCGACGCTGTCGGCCTGCGATGCCTGCAGCGGCACGGGCGCCGAGGGCGGCGCCGAACCGGTGAGCTGCCCCACTTGCGGCGGCATGGGCAAGGTCCGCGCCCAGCAGGGTTTCTTCACCATCGAGCGCACCTGCCCGACCTGCGGCGGGCTGGGCCAGATCGTCAAGAACCCCTGCAAATCCTGCCGCGGCGGCGGACGGGTCGAGAAGGAACGCACGCTGTCGGTCAACATCCCCGCGGGCGTCGAGACCGGCACCCGCATCCGCCTGTCGGGCGAGGGCGAGGCGGGGCTTCGGGGCGGCCCGCCGGGCGACCTCTATATCTTCATCGAGGTGCGCGAGCACCCGCTCTTTCAGCGCGACGGCCACGATCTTTACTGCCGGGTGCCGATCAGCTTTGCGACCGCAGCACTCGGTGGCGAGGTCGAGGTGCCGACGATCGATGGCGGGCGCAGCCGCGTGAAGGTGCCGGCGGGCAGCCAGACTGGCAAGCAGATGCGCCTGCGCGGCAAGGGGATGCCCGCGCTGCGCGGCGGCGGGCAGGGCGACATGCGGCTAGAGCTTGTCGTCGAGACGCCCGTCAACCTGACCGCACGGCAGAAGGAGTTGCTGCGCGAATTCGAGTCTTTGTCGGAGAACAACAACCCCGAAGGCTCCAGCTTCTTTTCCAAGGTCAAGAGCTTCTGGGACGGGATGACGAGCTGAGGGGCCGCAAGGTCCGCGCCGTCCGTTAACCCTTTGTTGAGGGAAAGCCGCGAAGGCTTCGCTCATGCAACGCGACCCTGCCCTTTCCGAAGCGCCGCTTCCCCTGTTCTCGCCGGTCGAGCACGAGGATGACGAAGCGGCGCCGGTGACGCTCGTCGAGGGCGGGAAGATCCCGTCTTACATCCGCGACCATCGCAAACGCCTGCGCCAGCGGTTCATGGAGGGCGGCGCGGAGGCGATGCCGGATTACGAGCTGCTTGAACTCCTGCTCTTTCGCGCCATTCCGCGTCAGGACGTGAAACCCCTGGCGCGACGGCTGATCGAGGTGTTCGGCGATCTGGCGGCGGTGGTCACGGCGCCGCAGGCGCGCTTGCGGCGGGTCACGGGGGTGGGCGAGTCGGTGATCGTGGAGCTGAAGCTGGCCGAGGCGATGGCGCAGCGGCTGGCGCGGGCGAAGGTGATGAACCGGCGGGTGATCTCGAGCTGGGACGCGCTTCTGGACTACTGCCACACGACGATGGCGCATCGGGAGACCGAGCATTTCCGGGTGCTGTTCCTGGACCGGAAGAACTGTCTGATCGCCGACGAGGAACAGGGGCGGGGGACGGTCGATCATGTGCCGGTCTACCCGCGCGAGGTGCTGCGGCGGGCGCTGGAGTTGAACGCCTCGGCGCTGATCCTGGTGCACAACCACCCGACGGGCGACCCCAGCCCCAGCGAGGCCGATATCGCGATGACCGAGCAGATCCGGCGCGCGGCCGAGGCGCTGTCGATCACGCTGCACGACCACCTCATCATCGGCAAGGAGCGCGAGGCAAGCTTCCGGACGCTCGGGCTTCTCTGACCGGGGCGCGGTCGCGTTGCACCCTTGAACGGGTGAATCGAGGCGGTGTTCGCATGCGAGCAATCGTGCAAGTACCTGGTCTCTCTACATATCTCAAGAAAAATTAACCGAATCGCAACACCGCACCCCCGCCACGGCGCGGGTTCCGGCAGCTGACGGTCCTGGCCGCGCGCGCCGGGGATCAGTGGCGTTCGGCGCTGCGAACGCCTTTCGCGGTTTTCCCCGCCCCAACGAGACGTTATGCAGGAGCAAACGGAGGGCCGGGCATGGATAGGGACGGGGCGCAGGACAGGGTCGGCATCGTCGTCAATGGGGCCTCGGGCCGGATGGGCCGGATGCTGGTGCAGGTCATCGCCGAAAGCGGCCGGGCGGAACTTGCCGGCGCGCTGGAACGGCCGGGCCACGATTGGGTCGGCCGCGACCTGGGCGAGGCATTGGGCGGCGCGCCCTCGGGCGTGATGGTGCGCGACGACCCGGCCGTGGTGCTGGCCGGGGCGCAGGCGGTCGTCGATTTCACCGCTCCTGCCGGAAGTGTCGCTCTGGCGCGCATCGCCGCCGATCATGGCACCGCGCATGTCATCGGCACGACCGGCTTTGCCGAAGACGAACTGGCCGCGATCGCCGAGGCCGCCCGGCGCACGACCATCGTGCGCGCCGGGAACATGAGCCTGGGCGTCAACCTGCTGGTCGAACTGACCCGCCAGGTGGCGGCCGCGCTCGACCCCGACTGGGACATCGAGATCGTCGAGGCGCATCATCGCCACAAGGTCGATGCTCCATCCGGCACCGCCTTGATGCTGGGCGAGGCGGCGGCCGCGGGGCGTGGGGTCGATCTGCGCCAGGTCGCCGCGCGCGGGCGCGACGGCATGACAGGCGCGCGCAACCGGGGCGACATCGGTTTCGCCGTTCTGCGCGGCGGCGATATCGTCGGCGAGCACCAGGTCATTCTGGCCGGTCAGGGCGAGCGGCTGACCCTGGGCCATGTCGCCAGCGACCGCGCGATCTTTGCCCGGGGCGCCGTCAAGGCCGCGCTCTGGGCGCAAGGCAAGCCGCCCGGCGAGTACGGGATGCGCGACGTCCTTGGCCTGGGCGGGCTTCCGCGCAGCTGAACCGCCCGACTGATCCGCCGCCGCCCGCACCGCGTATCCGTGTCATCTGCATGCAGACGACAGGAGCTTCGCCATGCGCAAACTCGCTTTTGCCGCCGTTCTTGCCGGGCTTGCCCTTCCCGTGGCCGCGCCGGCCGCCGCCTTCGAGCGCATCACCGATGCGGGCGAGTTCACCCAGACGGTCGCCGGGCGCGACCTGACGCGTTTTGGCATCCGGCTGCAGGTCACCCCCGATGGCGGGATCCAGGGGCGCGGGTTCGGTTATCCGGTCACCGGCGAATGGCGCTGGGAAGGCGGTTTCTTCTGCCGCGACATGGACTGGGGCGGCACCGAGATCGGCTTCAATTGCCAGGCGGTCCTGCGCGACGGCAACCGGGTCCGCTTCATTTCGGATCAGGGCCAGGGCGACCACGCGGATTTCACCCTGCGCTGAAGGCGCGCGACCCGGTCAGAAGTCGACGGCGATGCCCTTGCGCTCCCAGTCGCCGTAGCGCACGGGCTCGGGGCCGTCGCGTCCGCCCAGTTCCCTGGGCCTGTTCTTTTCGGTTTCTTCCGCCTTGCGGCGCCGCTCGGCCGCTTCGGCGAGGGCGCGGCGGGCGGCGGCGGGAAGGTCGTGTCGGTCGTCGGACATGGTGGGCTCTGCTATGGTCTGGAAAGTCAGGCTCGGTTAAGGGCAGGATAGTGCGCCGCCCCCCGCCCGGCAAGGAGACCCGATGCCCCACCCAGACCGCGCCGCGACCCGCACGGGGGAGGACCCGCGCCGCCTGGCCGCCGTGATGCTGCACCGGGTTCTGACCGAGGGGCGCATGCTGGAAGAGGCCCCCGCGCCGTCCGATCCGGCCAGCGCCGCCCGCGCCCGGAGGCTGGCGTTGACCGCTTTGCGGCATCTGAACCGCGCCGATGCGATTCTGAAACCGCTTCTGCGCAAGCCGCCGCCGCCGCGCGTTCACGCGGTCCTGCGCGTTTCGGTGGTCGAGATGCTGGAACTGGGCGCGCCGGCGCATGGCGTCGTGGACGCCGCCGTTTCGGCCATTCGCGCCCTGCCGAAAGGGGCGGCGCTGGCCGGCCTAGGAAATGCCGTCCTGCGGCGGGCGGCGGAAACCGCGCCCGCGGACTGGGCGGCACTGCCGGTCCCCCGCCTGCCAGGCTGGATGCGCAAGCCGCTCGTCCGCGCCTGGGGGCCGGAGGCCGTCGCCGCGATCGAGGCCGCGCATCTGGCCGGCGCCCCGCTGGACCTGACGCTGCGCTCGATGCCGGAACCGGCGCGCGCGGCACTGCACGCCGCCTTGTCGGAGGCGGCCGGGCCGGTGGACATCCTGCCGAATGGCAGCTGGCGGTTGACGGGGAGCCCGCAGGTATCCGCGCTTCCGGGCTATGCCGAGGGACAATGGTGGGTGCAGGATGCCGCCGCCGCGCTGGCCGCGCCGCTGCTGGACGCGCGGCCCGGTATGCGCGTCCTCGACCTTTGCGCCGCGCCGGGCGGCAAGACGATGCAGCTGGCCGCTTCGGGGGCCGCGGTCACGGCGCTCGACCTGTCCGATGCGCGGCTGGAGCGGCTGCGCGCGAACCTGTCGCGCACCGGGCTCACGGCGGCGGTGATTGTCGCGGACGCGCTCGACTGGAAACCGGACGCGGCGTTCGACGCCATCCTCCTCGATGCGCCCTGCACGGCGACCGGCACGATCCGGCGCCACCCGGACCTGCCGCATGTCCGCCGCCCCGAGGACCTGAGCGCGCTGGCCGCGCTGCAGGCCGCGCTGATCGACCGGGCGCTGACCATGCTGCGACCGGGCGGGCGGCTGGTCTATTGCACCTGCTCGCTTCTGCCGCAGGAGGGCGAGGCGCAGATCGAAGCGGCGCTCGAACGCCATGCGGGCCGCCTGGCGGCCGATCCGCTGTCGCAGCCGCCCTTCGGCCGGCTCTCGCCCCAGGGGGGCTGGCGGATCCGGCCCGACGATCTGCCCGGGCGGGGCGGGGCCGACGGGTTCTTCATCGCGCGGCTGACGCTGGGCGGATGACAAGCGCGCCGGCAGCGGCTATGCCGAAGCCAGAGCGGCAGGGAAGTTCATGGCGCGAAACTGGCGGGCGCGGCGCATCGAATGGGGCAACCGGCTGGCGGTCTGGCGGGCCGGGCACGCCATCGCGCCTGCCGCCTTCATCGCCCCGCCCGAGCCCTTCTTCATCGGCCATTACGGGCTGGGCCAGCGGATGGCGGATGGCGAATGGGCCTTGGGCGACACGATCCTGCGGGCGCGCGACCCCTGGGAAACCGCGGCGCCCTCGGTTCGGTTCTCGCGCGCGCTGCACGGCTTCGGCTGGCTGGACCATCTGGCCGCGGTGGGCGACGCGCGCGCCGTCGCGGTGGCGCAGCACGGGTTCGACGGCTGGATCTCCCGGTTCGGCCGCGGCGCCGGGCCGGGCTGGGAGCCGCAGGTCACCGGCCGGCGGGCGACGCGCTGGATCATGCATGCCGCCATCCTGACGGCGGGCCGCCGCGCCACGGCCGAGCCGGCGTTGCGCGCAGCCCTCGGGCAGCAGGCGCGCTACCTGGGCCGACGCTGGCACCTGGCCGGCCCCGGCCTGCCGCGGATCGAGGCGCTGACCGGGCTGATCACTGCGGCGCTCTGGCTCGAGGGGCTGGAGGGCCTGCTGCCGGGCGCCGTGGCGGGTCTGGCCCAGGCGGCGGCGCGCGACATCGATGCCGGGGGCGCGATTCCCAGCCGCAACCCCGAGGAACTGCTGGAAATCTTCACGCATCTCGTCTGGGCCGCCTCGACCATGATCGCGACCGAGCGCGAGCCGCCGATGGCGGTGATCGACGCGCTCGACCGGATCGCCCCGGTCCTGCGCTTCCTGCGCCACGCCGATGGCGGGCTCGCGCGCTTTCATGGCGGCGAGGCCGGTCTGCCCGGGCAATACGAACGCGCCTTCACGCTCTACGGGCAACCGCCGCTCCTTCCCGCCGGGCGCGAGCAGCGCAACGAGGCGATGGGCTATGCCCGGCTGCAGGGCGGGCGCACGTCCCTGATCGCCGATGTCGCGCCGCCGCCGACGGGGCCCGACGGCGTGCTGGCGCAGGCCTCGACGCTCGCCTTCCAGCTCACCTCGAACCGGCGGCCGGTGATCGTCAGTTGCGGCGCGGCGCCGATCTTCGGCCCCGCCTGGGAACGCGCCGGCCGCACGACCGAGGCGCATTCGACCCTTTCGATCGATGCCATGCCCTCGGCGCTGTTCGATCACCACCCCGCCGATCAGACCGAGCGCCTGATCGCCGGGCCGCAGACCGTGTCGTTGCTGCGCAGCGACGACGGCGACGGCGCGACGCTGCTCCTGAGCCATGACGGCTGGGTTTCGTCCATGGGCCTGACGCATTCGCGCGGCCTTGCGCTCAGCGCCGATGGACGGGTTCTCCTGGGCGAGGACCGGCTGGCGGCGCTCTCGGCCACCGACCGGCGCCGGTTCAGCGCCGCGCTCGGCGCCGGGCGGGGCCGCGCCATCGGCTACGCGCTGCGCTTCCATCTGCACCCCGAGGCCGAAGCCTCGGCCGAGCGGCCGGGGCACGAGATCACGATCCGGCTGCGCTCGGGCGAGGTGTGGCTCTTTCGCTACGAGGGCGCGGGCCGGATGGTGCTCGAGCCCTCCGATTATCTGGACGCGACCTGGCCCGAACCGCGCCCGGCGCAACAGATCGTCATCCATGCCGCGATCGACGGGGTGGCGAGCCAGATCAACTGGACACTCGCCAAGGCTCAGGATACCCCGCTGGCGATCCGCGACATCGGCCGGGACGACGACCTGGCGCTGCCGCCGGACGCCCTGACCCCGTTCGGCCCGCCGGGCCGCGCCTGAAGCTGACAGACCGGAACCCAAGCCCATGCCCGACCTCGCCCCGATGACCCGTGCGCTGATCTCGGTCTCCGACAAGACCGGATTGCGCGAGCTTGCCCACGCGCTTGCCGAGCGCGGAATCGAGCTGGTCTCGACCGGCGGCACCGCGGCGACGCTGCGGACCGAGGACCTGGGCGTGCGCGACGTGGCCCAGATCACCGGCTTCCCCGAGATGATGGATGGCCGCGTCAAGACGCTGCATCCGAAGATCCACGGCGGCCTGCTGGCGCTGCGCGACAACGACGCGCATATGGGGGCGATGGTCGCGCATGGCATCGAACCCATCGACCTGCTGGTGGTCAACCTTTACCCCTTCGAGGCGACGGTGGCGCGCGGCGCGGATTACGACGAGGCGGTCGAGAATATCGACATCGGCGGGCCGGCGATGATCCGCGCGGCGGCCAAGAACCACGCCCATGTCGCGGTCCTGACCGACCCCGAGGATTACGGCGCGCTGATCGAGGAACTCGACGCCAATGGCGGGCGGACCCGGCTTGCCTTCCGCCAGATGCTGGCGCAGCGCGCCCTCGCCCGCACCGCCGCCTACGATGCCGCCGTCTCGACCTGGATGGCCGGCGAGATCGGCGAGGCCGCGCCCCGCCGCCGCGCCCTGGCCGGCACGCTGCGCCAGTCCCTGCGCTATGGCGAGAACCCGCACCAGCGCGCGGCCTTCTATGTCGACGGCACCGACCGCCCCGGCGTGGCCAGCGCCACCCAGCACCAGGGCAAGGCGCTGAGCTACAACAACATCAACGACACCGACGCCGCCTTCGAGCTGGTGGCCGAATTCCTGCCCGGCGACGGGCCGGCCTGCGCGATCATCAAGCACGCCAACCCCTGCGGCGTCGCCCGCGCCGAAACGCTGGAGGCCGCCTACCGCCGCGCCTTCGACGGCGACCGGACCTCGGCCTTCGGGGGGATCGTGGCGCTGAACATGAAACTCGACCTGGCGACCGCGCAGGCGATCACCGAGATCTTCACCGAGGTGGTGATCGCCCCGGGCGCCGATCAGGCCGCGATCAAGCACTTCGCCACGAAGCCCAACCTGCGGCTTCTGACCACGCCGGGCCTGCCCAACCCGCGCGAGGGCGGGCTGTCGTTCCGACAGGTGGCCGGGGGCTTTCTGGTGCAGGACCGCGACGCGGCGATGGTGGAGCGAGAGGCGTTGCAGGTCGTGACCCAGCGCAGGCCCAGCGATGCCGAGTTGGCCGATCTCCTGTTCGCCTGGCGGGTCGCCAAGCACGTGAAGTCGAACGCCATCGTCTACGCGAAGGACGGCGCAACCGTCGGCATCGGCGCCGGCCAGATGAGCCGCGTGGACTCGACCCGCATCGCCGCGCGCAAGGCGCAGGACATGGCCGAGGCGCTGGGTCTGGCCGAGCCGCCCACGAAAGGCTCGGTCGTGGCCTCGGATGCCTTCTTCCCGTTCGCCGACGGGCTTCTGGCCGCGGCCGAGGCCGGGGCCGTGGCGGTGATCCAGCCCGGCGGCTCGATGCGCGACGCCGAGGTGATCGCGGCGGCCGATGAGGCCGGTCTCGCGATGGCCTTCACCGGCCAGCGGCACTTCCGGCACTGAGCGGCACCATGCTTTTCGCACCCCCCCGCATCGGCGCCCCGCGCCCATCGCAACCGGCGCGCGCCGCGCCCGACGGACCTCGACGGGGCAATTTGCCATACGCTTGCCATACGCTTGTCATACGCTTGCCATACGCTTGTCATACGCTTTCTGGCGGGCAGAAACCCAGCAAAACAAGGGCCGCGACGCTCCTGCCGCCGTTCTTCCAGCGCACCGCCGCGCACGCCGCGTCAACCTCTCGTAAACCACCGCGCGGGGGCTGCTGACATGCGCCTCGCCGCCCTCGTCCTGCTGCTGACCTTCGCGCTCGATCAGGCGTCGAAATGGGGCATCGTCGTGGGCCTTGGCCTGCGCGAACGGCTGGTGATCGAGGTCCTGCCGCCCTGGATCCATTTCATCATGGCGTGGAACCGGGGCGTCAATTTCGGCCTTTTCGCCTCGGATTCCGAGTTCCTGCGCTGGTTCCTCGTCGCGCTCGCCATCGCCATCTCGATCGCCGTCTGGATCTGGGTCCGGCGCGAGGGGGCGCTGCCGATGATGCAGGTCTCGGCGGGCCTGCTGATCGGCGGGGCGCTCGGCAATGCCCTGGACCGGATCACCTGGGGCGCGGTTGCGGACTTTCTCAACGTCACCTGCTGCGGCATCCACAACCCCTATGCGTTCAACGTCGCGGATGTCGCGATCTTTGCCGGCGCAATCGGGCTGTTGCTCTTTTCCGGCAGCAAGGAAGACGGGAAAAAGCCCTCGTGACGCTGACCGAGATCTACGCTAAGAAGAGCGCAAAACGAGGCACCGCGAGGGACGCGATGACGCGCATCCGAACTGCAATCCTGGCCGGACTGGCGCTGACGCTGCTGGGCGCCTGCGCGACGCGCGACAGCGACCCGATCCTGATGAACGCCGCCCAGGCGCATCGCGGCCCCGACGAATTCTCGATCCTGCCGACGCGGCCGCTGCAGACGCCGCCCGACTTCAACACCCTGCCGCAGCCCACGCCCGGCGCCCGCAACCTGGTCGATCCGGACCCCCGCGCCGATGCCTATGCCGCGCTCGGTGGCCGCGCGCAGCCGGCGACGGGGGGTGTTCCGGCCGCCGACGCGGCGCTGCTGGCCCATACCGGGCGGCATGGCGTCGATCCCGCCATTCGCCAGCAGCTTGCCGCCGAGGACCTGGAGTTTCGCCAGCGCAACCGCGGACGCCTGCTGGAACGGCTGTTCGGCGTGAACGTCTATCACCGCACCTATGGCCGCGCGCAGGGCCTCGACCAGCACGGCGAGGTCGATCGCTGGCGCGCACTGGGCCGACGGACGCCCGCCGCGCCCCCCGCCGGCACGCGCTGAGCGATCACACCCGCGCCAGCCCTATTGCCTGCGCGCGGTGGCCGGTCATATCTGCACGGAGCCGCCCTTACCTACGGAGCCTGCCGATGACCCTGCCCCGCCCGTCGCTTGCCGCCTGCCGGAACCTGACACTGGCCCTGGGGCTTGGCCTGGCGCTGGCCCAGCCGGTCGCCGCCGCCGAGCCGACCACGGGCGGCACCACGCCGCAGGAATTCACGCTCGACAACGGCCTGCATGTTGTCGTGATCGAGGATCGGCGCGCCCCGGTCGCCACGCAGATGCTGTGGTACAAGGTCGGCGCGGCGGACGAACCGCCGGGTCTGTCGGGCATCGCGCATTACCTCGAGCATCTGATGTTCAAGGCCACCGACAACATGGAACAGGGCGAATTCTCGGCCGTGGTCGAGGCGCAGGGCGGGCGCGACAACGCCTTCACCTCCTGGGATTACACCGCCTATCACCAGCGCGTCGCCGCCGACCGGCTTGAGCTGATGATGGAGATGGAAGCCGACCGGATGGCCAATCTCCGCATCGACCTGTCGGACTGGCTGCCCGAACGCGACGTGATCCTGGAAGAGCGCGGGCAGGTCCTGGAATCGCGCCCCGAACGCGTCTTTTCCGAGCAGATGCGCGCCGCGCTCTTCCAGAACCATCCCTACGGCATCCCGATCATCGGCTGGCGGCATGAGATGGAAATTCTCGACGATATCGCCGCGAAGGACTTCTACGACGCGCATTACGCACCCAACAACGCGGTCCTGATCGTCGCGGGCTATGTCGATGCCGACGAGGTGCGCGAGATGGCCGAGCGCCACTACGGCCCCATCCCCGCCAATCCCGACATCGCGACACGCGCCCGTCCGACAGAGCCGCCGCATTTCGCCGAGCGGCGGCTGACGATGCGCGACGGTCGCGTCGCGCAACCCTTCCTCAACCGGGTCTACCTGGCCCCCGTCCGGCAGTCCGGCGACCAGTCCGAGGCCGCGGCCTTCCGCATGCTTGCAGCGCTTCTGGGCGGCTCGGCGCAGACCTCGGTACTGGAGCGGAACCTGACGCACGACCAGGGCGTGTCGCTTTCGGCCTGGGCAGGCTACAGCGGCACCGCGCGCGACCACGGCACCTTCTCGCTGGGCGTGACCCCGGCGCCCGGTGTCAGTCTGGAGGAAGCCGAGGAGGCGCTTGACGCAACGCTGGCCGCGTTCATCGAGGACGGCGTCGATGCCGAACAGTTCGAGCGCGTGAAGATGCAGGTCCGCGCGGCGGAGATCTTCGAGCTTGACGACGCCGCCGCGCGCGCACGCTCGATCGGCGCCGACCTGTCGGTGGGCCTTACGCTCGAGGATTCGCTGGGCTGGATCGGCGCGCTGCAACAGGTAACGCCCGAGCAG
>SLKW01000063.1 GCA_007134405.1 Paracoccaceae bacterium | reverse complement strand
GGGCCATCGGCAGCGCCTTGTCGATGAGCGCCTGCATCGCCGGGGCGCCGCCGGCGGCCAGCACGTCGTCGGGGTCGGCGCCCGAGGGCAGCAGCGCGAAGCGCAGCCCGCGCCCGGCGGCGAGAAGCGGCAGCGCCAGTTCGGCCAGCCGCTGCCCGGCGCGCAGCCCCGCGGCATCGCCATCGAGCGCCACGACCGGCTCCCCGGAGAGGCGCCAGATGAGGTGCAGCTGCTCTTCGGTGATCGCCGTGCCCAGGGGGGCGACCGCGCCCTCGAAGCCCGCGGCGGCGAGCGCGATCACGTCCATGTAGCCCTCGGCCACGATGAGCGGCGTGGCCTTGCCCATCGCCGCGCGGGCGGGCCCGAGGTTGTAGAGGGTGCGGCTCTTGTCGAAAAGCTCGGTCTGCGGAGAGTTCAGGTATTTCGGCTGCACCCCGTCGGCGACGGCGCGCGCCCCGAAGCCGATGACGCGGCCGCGCGCGTCCTGGATGGGGAACATGATGCGGCCGCGGAACCGGTCATAGGGCGCGCCGCCGCCCTCGGGCCGGGCGCAGAGGCCCGCGGCCTCGATCAGATCGGGGGCGACGCCCGCCTGCGTCAGGTGCGACCACAGCGTCTGCCGCCCGTCGGGCGCGTAGCCGATGCCGAACCGCTCGCGCGTCGCCGCCGACATGCCGCGCCGGTCGAGATAGGCGCGCGCCGATGACGCCCCGCCGCCGTTGAGCTGCAGGCGGTAGAAGCGCGCCGCGGCCTCGCAGACCTCGGCCAGTTCCGCGCGGCGATCCGTGCGCGCCTTTGCCGCCGGGTCACGCGCCGGCATGGACATGCCCGCATCGCGGGCCAGCGTCTCGACCGCTTCCATGAAGGACATGTTGTCGCTCTCGCGCAGGAATGTCAGCGCGTCGCCCTTCGCCTGACAACCGAAACAGTAGTAGAACCCCTTGCGATCATCGACATGGAACGAGGCGGTCTTTTCCTGGTGGAACGGGCAGGGGGCCCAGAAATCGCCCTTGCCCTGGTTCGACTTGCGCAGGTCCCAGGTGACCTTGCGGCCGACCACCTGCGCGATCGAGACGCGGCTGCGCAGTTCGTCCAGGAAACCGGGAGGCAGGCTCATGCGGGTGACGCAGTTGTTACGCGGTCGATTCTGGCGGGGACCGTACCTTGGTATAGGTCACCCGTTGAGTGGACGCAAAGAGGGTCATCCGATGATTTCACGCCGTGCCTTCGCCGTTGGTCTGGGGCTTCTGCCGTTCGCGGCGCGGGCCGAGGGCCCAGGCCCATTCGAGATCGTCAAGACCGAGGAGGAGTGGCGCGAGATCCTGACCCCGGCGCAGTATGCGATCCTGCGCGATCACGCGACCGAGCGGGCCTTCACCAACGAACATATGGGCGAGCGCTCGCCGCTTTTGAACGAGGCGCGACCCGGCACCTATGTCTGCGCGGGCTGCGCCAATCCTGTGTACCGGTCCGAGACGAAATACGACAGCCGCACCGGCTGGCCCAGCTTCTGGGACGCCATCGAGGGCGCGGTCGGCACGCAGGAGGACCGGAGGCTGTTCTTCCTGGTCCGGACCGAGGTGCATTGCGCGCGCTGCGGCGGGCATCTGGGTCACATTTTCGATGACGGCCCGCCGCCGACGGGCGAGCGGCACTGCATCAACGGTCTGGCGATGGACTTCATACCCGACTGACCCTGGGCGGTTGCACGCATTCCAAAACAGGCTTTCGGCTGCTGAGAATGGCGTAGAATCGCGCGCGAGCCAGTCGGCGATCATTCAGCGGCAGCGGCGCTCCCGTCGCCAGGCTCGGGCTCGGCGTTACCGGACTTCGGCTTGCGCGGCGTGCGGCGCGTCGTGGTGCGCGCGCGAGGCTGACGCGGGCGCTTGGCCTTGGCCGGTTCGCCCGAAGCCTCCGCCGCCTCGGCATCCATGTCGGGCGCATCGCCGGGGGCGTTTTCGGGTGTGTTTTCAGCCTTGCTCCCGGGCTTGCGTTCGGCAGCGGGCGCCTGAACGGCAGGTTCGCCGCCAGCGTCCCGAACGGCACGCGATTCCGGCGTTTCGACCAGCATCGAATCGTTCTCGTCGGGCGCGGCCAGCACGGCGTCCGCCCGATCGTCGCCCCGGTCACGGCCGTGATCCTCGCGGGCGCGGTCGTCGCGGGAGCGGTCGTCGCGGCGCCGCTCGTCGCGCCCCTGTTCGTCGCGGCCCCGGTCATCCCGGCTCCGGTCGTCACGGCGGCGGTCATCGCGGCCGTCGCCCCGGCGCTCGACCCCGTCGCGGCCGCCTTGGTCGCGCCCACCCTGATCGCCTCCGGTGTAATCCCGTCCGCCCTGATCGGCATCGACCTGGCCATCGTCGCGCCCGTTGCCGGACCGCTCGCTGCCATCGGCGCGGCGGTTCTGGTTGGACTGCTGCTGCTGATGTTCGCGCCGCGCTTCCTGTTCGCGCGCGAGTTCGCGCTGCGCCTCGCTGAGCATCCGCGTGTAATGCTCGGCGTGCTGGAGGAAGTTCTCGGTCGCGACCCGATCACCGGACAGCTGCGCATCGCGCGCCAGCACGGTGTACTTGTCGATGATCTGTTGCGGCGTGCCGCGCACCTTCCCTTCAGGGCCGGAGCTGTCGAAGACGCGGTTGACGATGTTGCCCAGCGATTTGGGACGGTTCGATTTCGAACGCGAGCGTTGCTTGGATGATCTCATGCGGTTCTGATTCCGGCCTTGCAGAGGCTTGGGACCCACATCGCGCCGATCGGGCGCGCATGCGTCGGGTCAATCTCGGGTAGCGGTGCTTCGCAGGGGCATCAGGCATTGCAGTGAACGCCCCCGGCACATGTCTGGAGTAAACATGCCTCGCCCCGTCTTACAACCCCGAAACTGCAAAAAATCCGCGATATGAGCGAGAATTGCGCGGATCCGCGCAGGTCGGAGGCGGCGTTAGCGCTCACCCCGCCAGCGGGCCGTGATCACACGGTCGCGAGCGTCGAAATCGGTGCGACATTCGATGTCCACGAACCCCGCCGCGCCAAGAAGCCCGGTGACGGCGGCGCGCTGGCTCGGCCCGATCTCGAGCAGCAGCCGCCCGCCGTCGGTCAGATGCGTCCCGGCGCCGGCAGCGATGGCGCGATAGGCGTCGAGCCCATCCGCCCCGCCCAGGAGGGCGCGCGCCGGTTCCCAGTCGCGCGTCTCGGGGGCGAGCCCGGCCATTTCGGTGGCGGCGAGATAGGGTGGGTTACTCACGATCAGGTCGAAGCGGCCGGTCAGGCCGTCGAACCAGTTGGCTTGGCGCCACAGGCACCGCTCCGCGACGCCGAGCGCCTCGGCATTCGCGCGCGCCACGTTCAGCGCCGCTTCCGAGAGATCGACCCCGAGGCCGCGCGCCCGGGGCCGTTCGGCCAGAAGCGTGAGCAGGATCGCGCCCGAACCGGTGCCGAGATCGAGGACCTGCGCGAAGTTTTCCTCCAGCGCGGCGGCGATCAAGATCTCGGTCTCGGGGCGCGGATCGAGAACGTCGGGGGTGACCCTGAACGCGCGCCCCCAGAACAGGCGGTGGCCCGTGATCTGACTGACTGGCTGACGCGCGGCGCGTGCGTCGAGCGCCGCTTCGAACCGGGCCTCGGACTTGGGCGGCAGGGGGTCGTCCAGATGCAGCGTCAGGCGATCGGCGGGCAGGTCGAGGGCATGGGCGAGCAGGAGCCGGGCATCGCGCGCCGGAGCGCAGACGCCGGCCGCGCGCAGCCGGGCGATGGCCGCGGGCAACAGGGCGCGCGGGGTCACGCCTCCATCTCGGCCAGTTTGGCGGCCTGGTCATGGGCGATCAGCGCCGCGACCACGGGCTCCAGATCGCCGGCCATGACCTGGGGCAGGGCGTAGAGCGTCAGGTTGATCCGGTGGTCGGTCAGCCGGCCCTGCGGGAAATTGTAGGTGCGGATGCGTTCCGAGCGGTCCCCGGTGCCCACCTGCGCGCGGCGGTCGGCGGCGCGTTCCTCGGCCTGGCGGCGGCGTTCGAGGTCGAAGAGCTTGGCGCGCAGGACCTCCATGGCCAGCCGGCGGTTCTGGTGCTGCGATTTCTCGGAACTGGTGACGACGATGCCGGTCGGCAGATGGGTGATCCGCACGGCCGAATCGGTCGTGTTCACATGCTGCCCGCCCGCGCCCGAGGCGCGCATCGTGTCGATGCGGATGTCGGCATCGGGGATCTGCAGGTCGACCTCGCCCGCCTCGGGCAGGACGGCGACGGTGGCGGCCGAGGTGTGGATGCGCCCGCCCGATTCGGTCACCGGCACGCGCTGGACCCGGTGGACGCCGGATTCGAATTTCAGCCGCGCGAAGGCACCCTCGCCATTGACGCGCATCACCGCCTCGCGCAGGCCGCCCAGTTCGGTTTCGGTCAGGCTGACGGTCTCGCACCGCCAGCCCTGCGCCTCGGCATAGCGCTGATACATGCGCAGAAGGTCGCCGGCGAACAGCGCTGCCTCCTCGCCGCCGGTGCCGGGGCGGATTTCCAGGATCGCGGGGCGGTCGTCGGCGGCGTCGCGCGGCAGGAGCGCAAGCTTGAGCTGGCTTTCAAGCGCGGGGATCGCGGCGTCGAGCCGGGCGATCTCGTCTTCGGCGAGCGCGCGCATCTCGGGCTCGGCGAGCAGCGCCTCGGCTTCGGCCCGTTCCGCCTGCGCCGCGCGCCAGTCGGTGATTGCCGCCACGACAGGCTTCAGCGCGGCGTATTCGCGGCCCAGCTCGGCCAGTTCGGCGGGGTCCGCGCCCTCGGACAGGCGCGCCTCGAGATAGCCGTGGCGGCGCAGGATCTGATCCAGTCGGTCGGCGGGAAGCATGGCGCGCATTTGGCCGCGCCCGCGCGTCCCGTCAAGCCCCGCTCATTGCAGGAAGGGCATCGGATCGACGCTTTCGAAGCCTTCGCGGACCTCGAAATGCAGGAACGAGGGATCGCCCGCGCGCACCGTGGCGATGGTCTGGCCGCTGCGCACGGTCGCGCCACGCTCGACCCGGATGTCGTCGATATTGGCGTAGACCGTCAGCAAGTTGTTGTCGTGGCGGACGACCATGATCGGTACCTGGTCCGTGTCGCGCGTGATCGCCGCAACCGTGCCCGAGGCGGCGGCGCGCACCGGCGTTCCGGCCGCCGCGCCGATGCCGATGCCGTCGTTGCGGCCCCGCGAATAGGCGCGGATGATCCGCCCTTCCACCGGCATGGCCAGGCGCGGGCTTTCGCTTCGTTCGGCCCGCAGGTCGGCGACCGGCGGCTCGGGCGCCGCGGCGGCGGCCTGTCCGGCGGGTGCGGGGGCTGAATCGGGCAGCGGTTGCGCGGCGCTCGGCGGCGGCGGCGTCGGCGAACCGCGGCCGGGCGCGGTGGCCTCGGACGGGGCCGCGTCGGTCTGGGTTTCGGCCGGCCGGGCGGCGGTGCGCTCGGGCTCTCGATCGTCGGCGCGGGCGACGGGGATGATCAGCGTCTGCCCCTCGCGCACCTCCATGTCGGGGCCCAGCCCGTTCCACTCCGCCAGCGACCGGCTGGAGACATTGTAGAGCCGCGCGATGGTAAAGGCGGTCTCGCCACGCTGGACCTGGTGGCGGATCGGTTCGGCCTGCGTGCCCGTGGCGGAGAGGGGCGACACCGCGATTTCAGAAGCCGGGGCGCCCGCGGCGGGCGGGGTCCCGCCCGGCAGCACCAGCGTCTCGCCGCCGCGCAGCCGCGTCTCGGCGTCGAGCGCGTTCTGCCGCGCCAGCGCCTGCGCATCGATGCCCAGCCGCTGGGCGATCTCGCGCACGGTATCGCCGCGGCGGGCGACGACGACCTGGTAGCCGGGGTACGCGATGACCCCGCGCGCGTCGGGTTGCGGGCGGCTTGCCGCGGCAGTACGCGCCGCCTCGGCGGTGCTGAAACTGTCGGTGCGTCGCAGATCCCAATCGAGCGGGCCGGGGTTCTGACATGCCGACAGCGCGAATGCGCCGATCACCAGCCCCCCCGCGATGACTCTGCGCCCACCGATCCGAGATGCCGTCCTGGTCATGCCGTCTGCTCCGATTCCTACGCGCGGGCCGCAACAAGGACCCTGATTTGCCGTCTTATACCCCATCATTTCGCATCTGACAGCCCTTCACCACAACGTGTAGCCATTGCATGCCGTGCGGCGCGGGGCCTCAGCCACGCTGCGCGCGCCCCGCCGGGTCGAAAATGCCGCGCGCCATCGCCTCGCCCTTTTCGGTCAGGCAGAGCAGGCCGCCCTCGCGCCGTACCAGCCCACGGTCGAGGCCCTGCAGGATCGCGGCGCGGGCGCGGGTCTCTGGCCAGCGCAGATGCTCGATCAGCGCGCGGGCGGTGTTCTCGGCATCGCGCGCCGCCGTGTGCTGGTGGGTGAAGAGATGCGCGACCAGTGTGCGGGCATCGTTTGCCGCGCGTTCGGCCCGGCGATGAAGCGCGCGGGCGACAATTCCCTGTTCGGGGGCGAGGAGCAGCGCGGCGACGAAGAAGGCGCCGGTCATCGAGGCCATCATGCCCGCGATCGACACGTCCCACCGCAGTGCCAGCGCATAGCCCGCGACGCAGGAGGCCATCGCGATCAGCACCGCCAGCGCCGCCATCCGGCCGACGCGACGGGTCAGAAGGAAGGCGGTCGCGGGCGGCACGATGACAAAGGCAATGAACAGGATCGCGCCGACCGCGTCGAAGGCGGCAACGGCCGTGACCGAGGTCAACGCCAGAAGGGCATGAAACATCAGCCCCGGCGCAAACCCCAGGGCCGCCGCCAGAACCGGATCGAAGGTGGCGAGTTTGAGTTCCTTCCACAACCCCAGCACGAAGGCCGCATTGACCGCCAGGACGATTGCAAGGGTCAGCACCGCGACGGGGATGCGAAGTCCCGCGAGCGTCACGGTGTCCAGCCAGACGAAGCCGATCTCGCCCAGAAGCACGCTCTCGGCATGGATATGCACGTGGCGGGCATTGAGCGCGATCAGGATGATCCCGGCCGAGAACAGAGCGGGAAAGACCAGCCCGATCGCGGCATCGGTTCGCACCAGCCGGGTGCGCGCCAGCGCCTCGGACAGAACGACGGTCAGCATTCCCGCAAGCGCCGCGCCGATCACCTGCACCGGCCCGGCCATCTGCCGGGTCAGCATCCAGGTCACGATGATCCCGAAGACGATGGCATGGGCGATGGCGTCGGTCAGCATGGCGCGGCCGCCGAGGACCAGGAAGGTGCCCAGCAACGCCGCCGAGGTCCCGACCAGTAGCCCCGTCAGCACGATCATCGCGTCGGGCGAATCGAAGAAGGCGGCGATCATGGCTTGCGGTCGCCGCGCTCGCGGTCGGCGCGCGCGTGGCCCTTCTCGGTCAGTTCCCAATGGCGCGTCGTCTCGGGTGGGTGGTCGACGCGGCGGATGAATCCGTCGCGCTCCAGCCGATCCATCACGCCCGGGGCTGGGCGACCGATCAATGTCTCCACCATCCCCTCCTCGGTCGGGTAGGTGCGGTCGCCATGTGCCTCGGCGATACCCTGGAAGGCCGCCAGAACCCGACGCCCGGCGATCGCGCGCCGCGCCCGCGCCTCGCGCAGCCAGCGCCACACCAGCCCGCGCCCGGGCGCCGCGACGAGCGAGACGAGGACGACGGCGCTTGCGACCAGCACCACCACCGGCCCGGTGGCGAGACCGCGCGCCGAGGCCGAGATGAGCGCGCCAGTGACGCCCGCCGCCGCCCCGAAGGCCGCCGACAGCCAGACCATCGCGCCCAGGCTCTGCACCCATTGGCGTGCCGCGGCGGCCGGGGCGATCAGCAGCGCGACCATCAGGATCACGCCCGCCAGTTGCAGGCCGACGACGATGGCAAGCGCGATGAGAAGCGTGATCGTCGCCTCGATCGCCAGCACCGGCAGGCCGAGGGCGCGGGCATAGTCAGGGTCGAAGGTCACGAGCTTCACCTCCTTCCACAGCGCCGCCAGCGTGCCCGAGGCGAGGGCCGCGACGCCGCCCATGATCCACAGATCGGCGCGCAAAATCGCCGCCGCCTGCCCGAAGAGAAAGGTCGAAAGCCCGGCCTGCGCCGCCCCCGGCCGGCCCTGCGCCAGCGTCAGCAGTACGACTCCCACGGCAAAGAAGACGCTCAGCACGATACCGAGCGCCGCATCGGTTTTCAGCCGCGTGGCGCGGGTGATCAGCATGACCGAAAGCGCCGCCAAGGCCCCGGCCAGGAAGGCGCCCAGCAGGATCGCGCCCAGATCGCGCGTGCCGGCGACCAGGAAGCCCAGGCAGACGCCCGGCAGCGTCGCGTGGCTCAGCGCATCGCCCAGAAGGCTCTGCTGGCGCAGGACGGCGAAGGCGCCGAGCGCGCCCGCCAGCGACCCCAGAAGCGCCGAGCCCAGCACGACGGTCTGTACGATGCCGGGCTGGAACAGAAGCTCCAGCGGGTTCATGGCGGCGGTTCGGTTCGGGCCGGTGCGGGCGTCACCGCGCCGCCCTCGATCAGCGCAAGCTGCCCGCCATAAGCGGCGCGCAGGTTCTCGGCGGTGAAGACCTCGGCCACCGGGCCCTGGCCGATGATGCGGACATTCATCATCACCATCCAGTCGAAATAGCGCTGCACCGTCGTCAGGTCGTGATGCACGACGACGATGGTGCGGCCCTGGTCACGCAGACGCTTGAGAAGGTCCATGATGACCCGCTCGGTCATCGCATCGACGGCGGCGAGGGGCTCGTCGAGCAGGTAGAGATCGGCCTCCTGCACCAGCGCGCGGGCGATGAAGACGCGTTGCTGCTGGCCGCCCGAAAGCTGGCTGATCTGGCGGTCGGCATAGTCCTGCATGCCCAGTTCCGCCAGCGCCGCCATCGCTTGCGCGCGATGCGCGGCACCCGGGCGGCGCAGCCATCCGATGCGGCCGTAGAGGCCCATCATCACCACATCCAGCACCGTCGTCGGAAAGTCCCAATCGACCGCCGTGCGCTGCGGCACGTAGCCCACCCGCGCCCGCATCGCCCCGCTCGGCCGGCCGAAGAGACGCACATGCCCCGCGACCGGTCTGAGCAGCCCCAGCACCGATTTCAGCAGCGTCGACTTGCCCGACCCGTTCGGCCCCACCACCGCCGCCATGACGCCGGGCGGGATGTCGAGGTCGATGTCCCACAGCGCCGGCTGCGCGCCATAGGTGACGGTCAGATCCTCGACATGGAGCGCGAATTGCGGCTCGTGGAGCGGTTGGTCCTGCATCGGGGCTCCGGTCTGGCGGCGGCGCGGGCGGTTGGGCAGTTTGCAAATTCATGCGCGAAGTTTGCAGATGAACGCTTCAGCAAAGCCGCAAAGTCACTTTGCAAAACTGCCCCATAAGTCACTCCAACACTGACCATTCTTCGGCCCAGTCGGCAAGGGCCTCGGGCCAGTCGGGCAGGGTGCCGCCAAGCGCATCGACGATGGTCACGGTATTGGCGCGGATCATGCCGATATAGGTGCCTTCCGCCGTGCCCTCCGGTCCCATCCCGTCGGAATAGAGCGCGCCGCCGATGGCGACCTCGTGGCCGCGGGCGCGGACCTCCTGCACCAGCGCCTCGATGGTGCGGGGGTTGACGGTGGTTTCCACGAAGACCGCGGGCACCTGCCGGTCGATGACGAAACCGGCCACCTCGCGGATATCGGCGATGCTGGCCTCGGTCGTGGTCGAGATGCCCTCGATCGCCTCGCTGGCTTCCATTCCGTAGGCGGCGGCAAAGTATTCGAAGGCGTCATGCGCCGTGACCAGCAGGCGGCGTCCCTCGGGGATCGTGGCGATGGCCTCGGCCACCCAGCCGTGCAGCGCGTCGAGTCTTGCCATGTAGTCCTCGGCATTCGCGGCGGCGGCTTCGGCGCAATCGGGCCGCGCGGTGCCGATGGCCTCGGCGATGGGCGGGGCGATGCGGGACCACAGGCGTGCATCCATCCAGACATGCGGGTCGAGCGCGTCGGGCGCGTCGGGGTCGGCGCGCAGCTCGTCGCGTTCGAAGCTGGCCGCCACGACACCGAGGGTCGGTACACGTTCGGCGAAGCGCTGGAGCGCTGTTGCGAGTTGTTCTTCCAGTGCGAAATCGACGTAGAGGATCAGTTCGGCTGCCTCCAGCCGCCGGATGTCCGAGGGGCGGGCGCTGTATTCGTGCGGGTCCACGTCTCGGGCGAGAAGCGTCTCGACCTGGGCGCACGCGCCGCCGACATGGCCGGCAACGTCGCCGAGCATTCCGACCGTGGCCAGAACGCGCAGCGGCTCTTCCGCGGCCTGCGATGGCGTGCTCAGGGCGAGCGAGAGGGCGGTAAGCGGCGCCAGAAGGCGGGTGTTCATCAGGGAAACTCCATGCGGTTGTGTTCGTGCAAATGATAATCATTCGCAATAACTGTCAACTCCCCCTTCCAGAATTCCCGCGAGGGGTCCGCAAAAGTCGCCGATTGCGCGGGTCCCGTTTCCCGCCCGGAACGCGCTGGCAGGCGTATGGCAGACGTATGGCAGACGTATGGCACGCGTATGGCAGAAGCGCGCGCTGCGGCAGGGGCGCGTTAACCGCCGGGCGCGGCGCGCGGGGCCGGGCGACCGCTTGCGGCATTGCCCACGCGCCGCGCCCGCAGGGCGCGGCGCCCGGCCCAACGCGAGGAAGGTTCGTGCGGTACGCACAGCCTGACGAGGGGCGGGAGCACGCCTGTCGCCCGGTGTTCCGCCACGGCAGTGGTCGCGCCCCGTCCGCCATTCCGGCCGGACGGATCGGGCAGGGTCGCGCGCCGATCTTCCGCTTGCCATGACCGGCCGGCCTGCCGATAGTTGCGACAGGGATGCGGGAGGGGGCATGAAACGCAAACTGGTCTCGGCCGAGGAGGCCGTGGCGCTGATCCGGCCGGGCGACACGATCACCACATCGGGCTTCGTGGGCAATGGCGTGCCCGAGCATCTGCTGGCGGCGCTGGAAGCGCGCTTCGTGGAGACCGGCGCGCCGGGCGGGCTGAACCTGATCTTCGCCGCCGGCCAGGGCGACGGCAAGACCCGCGGGCTCAACCGGCTGGGCCATGACGGCCTGTTGCGTCGGGTGATCGGCGGGCATTGGGGGCTGATCCCCAAGGTCGCGGC
>SLKW01000342.1 GCA_007134405.1 Paracoccaceae bacterium | reverse complement strand
CGCTATCAGAAATCGGTGCCCGGCCTCGGCCCGGTGAAAAGCGAGGATATCCTGAAAGGGTTCGATCTTTCGAACGACGAGTATCTTCTGCTGGAACCGGGAGAGATCGACGACATCAAGCTCGAAACCCGCAAGACGCTCGAACTGGTGCAGTTCGTCGAGCTTTCCGAGATATCGCCGCTTTACTACGACCGCCCATATTACGTGGTCCCGACGGACGACCTGGCCGAGGACGCGTATAGGGTCCTGCGCGATGCGTTGCGAAAGGCGGGCAAGATCGGGTTGGGCCAATTGACGATGCGGGGGCGCGAGTATCTCTGCGCGCTCAAACCCTGCGGCGACGGGTTGCTGCTGGAGACACTGCGCTATGCCGACGAAATCCGCGAAGCCGAACCGTTGTTCTCGGCGATCGAGGACGAGGAAGCCGACGCGGAACTGCTGTCCGTGGCGACGCAACTGATCGACCGCAAGAGCGCCAAGTTCGATGCCAGCAGTTTCGAGGACAGCTATGATGCCGCCCTGCGTGACCTGATCGAGCGCAAGCGGAAGAACCGCAAGACGCCCCGCGCGCGTGCTTCGGACGAAGCGGCAAGCGGTCGCGGCGACAATGTCGTCGATCTGATGGGGGCGCTCAAGGAAAGCCTGAAGGCAAGCACCGGCCGGCGCGGTGGTTCGAAATCGCGTTTGGAGCCGGCGAAGAAGGGCTCAAGACGAAAGTCGGCGTGACGGCATGGACCGGCTGGGCGCATACCGCCGCAAACGCGACTTCGGCAGTACGCCGGAGCCCCACGCGGCTGGCTCGCCATCTTCGCTCGCCCCTCGCTATTCGGTACAGAAGCATGATGCCCGCCGGCTGCATTTCGATCTTCGGCTGGAATGGGACGGAGCGCTTTTGAGTTGGGCGATCACGCGGGGTCCCTCGCTCCAGCCGTCGGAGAAGCGGTTGGCCGTGCGAACCGAGGACCACCCGCTAAGCTATCTGGATTTCGAGGGCATGATCCCGGAAGGCAACTATGGGGCCGGGACGGTGATGCTGTGGGATATCGGCCATTGGCAGCCTGATGGCGCGGTTCAGGCCGGCCTGCGCAAAGGCCATCTGCGTTTCATTCTCCACGGTCAGCGATTGACCGGCGCGTGGCACCTGATCCGGATGAAAGGCCGCAAGGCGAACGATGCGGGGCGCGAGAACTGGCTTCTGATGAAGGACGAGGACGAGGCGGCCGGGCGCCGCGACCCGGTCGCGCGGTATTTGCGCAGCGTCCGCACCCGCCGGACCATGCGCGAGATCGGACGCCAAGCAGACCCTGCAGGACCGCCTCAAGCGGGGGATCTGCCCCGCTTTCGCACGGTTCAACTGGCAAGCTTGGAGAACAGCCTGCCTACGGGCGAGGACTGGTGGCACGAGTTGAAGTTCGACGGCTACCGGGCGCTTGTCGCCCTCGGCCGTGGCGGGCCGCGTGTCTTCACGCGCAACGGCCACGACTGGACTGACCGGTTCGCAGGGGTCGTCGGCGGCTTCGATATGCTTGACTGCCAGAGTGCGCTGATCGATGGCGAGATCGTCGCAGGTGCCGGGGTGCGGGGTTTTTCCGCCCTGCAAGACGCGATCAAGGTGGGAGGGCCCTTCGCGTTCTACGCGTTCGACCTCCTGGAATGCGACGGCGTGGATCTGACCACGATGCCCCTGTACAAGCGGCGCGTGGCGCTGGAGCGCATCTTCGCGCAGGTTCCGCCGCTAGCGCCCGTAGCCGTATCACCGGTGATCGAGGAGGAGGCCGAGGCCAGTCTTTCTGCCGTGTGCGAGGCGGGCGGAGAAGGCCTGATCGCCAAGCGCCGCGATGCGCCCTATCGCGGTGGGCGCAGGACGGCCTGGCTGAAGATCAAGTGCCAGCGGCGCGAGGAATTCGTCGTTATAGGCTGGCAGCCGAGCAGCAGCCGTGCCCGCCCCTTTGCCTCGCTGCTTTTGGGCACGCATGAAAGGGGAACGCTGGTCTACGCGGGCAAGGTCGGCAGCGGTTTCCATACCGAAGCTATGCGGGATCTCGCGGCAGAACTGGACCGAAGCACGCGTGCGACCGCGCCGGCGGACATCCCGGCAACCGAGGCCAAGGGTGCCCGCTGGGTTTCGCCGCGCCTGATCGTCGAGGTCGCCTATGCGGAACGGACCCAGCAAGGCCGACTGCGTCATGCCGTCTTCCGCGGCGTGCGCGAGGACAAACCTGCCGGGACAGTGTCATGGGAAGAGGCGAACGTGACTGTCCCGAACCCATCTGAGAAGGGGCGACGCCTGTTTGCCGGTATCGCCATTTCGAATCCTGAGCGAGTCGTCTTTCCGAAAGCAGGCATCACGAAGGCCGACGTGGCATCCTATTATGAGGCTGTCGCCGACGCCATGTTGCCGACCTGCGCCGATCGGCCCGTCTCGCTCGTTCGCTTGCCCGAGGGGCTTGGCGGCGATGCGTTCTTCCAAAGGCATGCGGGCAAGGGCTTCCCTGATGCGCTGAAGACCGTCGAAATCGAAGAGGGCGACGGCGCGCGGGCGCCCTACATGTACCTGACCTCGGTCGAGGGGCTTGTTGCCGCGGCCCAAATGGGAACTATCGAGTTCCACATTTGGGGTGCGCGGCTGGACCGGCTCGATCGGCCGGACAGAATGGTTTTTGACCTCGATCCCGACATTGGGCTGGGGTGGGGTGACGTTGTTTCGGCAGCCTGCGACTTGCGCGATTGGCTTTCACAGCTAGGGCTCCGCGCTTGGCCACTGGTTTCGGGCGGAAAAGGCGTGCATGTTGTCGTGTCGCTGAAACGCACGGCGGGATGGG
>SLKW01000439.1 GCA_007134405.1 Paracoccaceae bacterium | reverse complement strand
CATGGAAACCTTCATCTCCATCGTTGTCGTTCTCCTGATCGCGATCTTTCACCGGCCGCTCAGCGTGCTGCTGGGTGGCCTGCTTGCACTGACAGCAATGGGTGTCGTTCTCGTCGTGATGGTTGTCTTGGTTCGGAGCATTCTGTTCGGCTCGTGATGCCTCCCAGAAGCCTTTACGCCCGCGCACGTGAAGACTCGAAACCGGGCCGTTCGCCGTCGAGGAAACAGAAAGGAACCTACCAGCGAGATTTCGAGCCCCGGGGATAGGCGAGCATCAGGTTTGGGTGCTCTTGATCGCTGCCGTTGTTTTCGCTGTCACGCCGGCCAATGACCCGGCATCGGCGCAGGGCGACTCACCCGCGGTGTCCTCGCCGAACGACAGAACGATTCAAGGCGAGCGCGATTTCGATCGTATTTGTGCAAGGCCGTCACCCGTGGCAGGAACGGTGGGTCCGCGACGATCAGGAGAGAGCAATGCCCGAGAACCTGCACGAAGACCATACCGAGATCCGCGATGGCGTTCGCGCCCTCTGCGCCCAGTTCCCGGACGAATATCACCGGAAGGTCGATGCTGAAGGCGGCTACCCGGAGGAGTTTGTCGAGGCACTCAGCCGCGAGGGATGGCTGGCCGCGCTGATTCCGGAGGAGTATGGCGGCTCAGGCCTCGGGCTGACCGAGGCGTCGGTGATCATGGAAGAGATCAACCGGGCGGGCGGCAATTCAGGGGCCTGTCACGGCCAGATGTACAACATGAACACGCTGGTCCGGCATGGCTCGGAAGAGCAGCGCCGACGCTACCTCCCGAGGATCGCGGCGGGAGAGTTGCGTTTGCAATCGATGGGCGTGACCGAGCCCACCACGGGCACCGACACGACGAAGATCAAGACGACTGCCGTGAAGAAGGGCGACCGCTATGCGATCAGCGGCCAGAAGGTCTGGATCAGCCGTGTCCACCATTCCGACCTCATGATCCTGCTCGCGCGCACCACACCGCTCGCCGAGGTGTCCCGCAAGGCCGATGGGCTGTCCATCTTCCTGGTCGATATCCGCGAGGCATTGCAAAACGGGATGTCGGCGCGCCCGATACCGAACATGGTCAATCACGAGACCAACGAGCTTTTCTTCGACAACCTGGAAATCCCGCAGGAGAACCTTATCGGGGAGGAGGGCAAGGGATTCCGGTACATACTGACCGGCCTCAACGCCGAGCGCGCGCTGATCGCGGCGGAATGCATCGGCGATGGCTACTGGTTCACCGATCGGGTGACGAAATACGTCAGCGAGGGAGGTCTTCGGGCGGCCCATCGGGCAGAACCAAGGCGTCCAGTTCCCGATCGCCGAGGCCTTCATCGAGATCGAGGCGGCGAACCTGATGCGGTACAGGGCCTGCGCGCTCTATGATGCCGGCCAGCCCTGCGGTGCCGAAGCCAACATGGCGAAGTATCTTGCCGCCAAGGCGTCCTGGGAAGCGGCGAACGCCTGCCTTCAGTTTCATGGCGGTTTCGGCTTTGCGCGCGAGTACGACATCGAGCGCAAGTTCAGGGAAACGCGCCTCTACCAGGTGGCGCCGATCTCGACCAACCTGATCCTGTCCTACGTCGCCGAGCACGTGCTCGGCCTGCCGAGGTCGTTCTGATGCTTCCGCTCGAGGGGCTCCAGGTTATCGCCATCGAGCAGGCCGTGGCGGCCCCGTTCGCGTCGTCCCGGCTGGCGGATGCGGGCGCGCATGTCGTCAAGATCGAGCGACCGGAAGGCGATTTCGCCCGCGGCTACGACGCCGTCGCCAGGGGGCAGTCGAGCTACTTCGTCTGGCTCAACCGCGGCAAGGAGAGCGTGACAATCGATCTGGGTAGCGCGACCGGAAAGGCGCGGCTGGGCGATCTGATTGCGGAGGCCGATGTCCTGATCCAGAACCTCAAGCCCGGCGCGCTCGGGCGGCTGGGCTTCGACCTTGCGCGGTTGCACGCCGAGAACCCGCGGCTCATCTCCTGCTCGATCTCCGGTTTCGGTGACGAGGGGCCGATGGCCGACCGCAAGGCCTACGACCTGCTCATCCAGGCCGAGAGCGGTCTCTGCTCAATTACCGGCGGCCCGTCCGAGCCCGCAAGGGTGGGCATTTCCCTCGTCGACATCGCTACCGGGGCCACGGCCCACGCGGCCATCCTCGAGGCGCTGATCCGGCGGGGGATTAGCGGAAATGGCGCGCGGATCTCGGTCTCGATGTTCGACGTTATGGCCGATTGGTTGACCGTGCCGCTCCTGAACCACGAAGGCGGCCAGAGCCCGCAGCGTATTGGTCTCGCGCATCCTTCCATCGCGCCATACGGCGTCTTCCAGCCCCGCTCCGGCGCGCCGATCCTCATTTCGATCCAGAGCGATCGCGAATGGCGTCTCCTCGCCCGCGACGTTATCGGCGACGAGGGCCTCGGAACCGACCCGCGCTTCGCCACCAATCTCGCCCGGGTAGAGCACCGCCCCGAGACCGACGCACTGGTGGCCGCGGCCCTCGCACGCCATGACGCCGACGCAGCCATTGCACTGCTCACCAAGGCCGAAATCGCATGGGCCTCGGTCAACGACATGGCCGGCCTTTCCGCCCATCCGCATCTGCGCCGCGTGAGTGTGGAGAGCCCCGGAGGTCCGATCAGCATTCCGGCGCCGGGCGCACGGTATCGCGGCGAGGACCGCGCCTTTGGCCCGGTGCCCGCGCTCGATCTGATGGAGGAATAGTCATGCACATCGAGAATCTGCGCAACTGGATTGGTCGCGACGAGACCGAGAGCGAAGTCCTGACCCCCGCGCTGGTACGCCGCTTCAACGCCACCTT
>SLKW01000345.1 GCA_007134405.1 Paracoccaceae bacterium | reverse complement strand
TGGCGAGACCATCTCGGACTTTTTGGTGGAGAAGAACATGGCACCCTCTTTTTGCGTGCGTCCGACAAAGATATAGGTTCGCCGACCGATGACAATGCCATCGACGTCCAATCGGCGCCGTGCAGGCGTCTGGTCTTTGATGCGCGCGGCGCCGTTCTGACGTGGAGTCCCGGTCGTCATCCCCGCACAGGCCCGCACAGGGCGGTGGTTAATTTTTTCTTTCAATTTACAGGATTTACATTGTAATTTCAGCTTCATACAGACCATTGCGCAATTTGCGCACCAAGCCGCAACAGGCCCATATTCAGCGCATCCCGAAGCTTGGCTGCCAGCGTCGCGCGGACACATCGCCTCGGCATTCGCGGCCGTCGCGACCCCCTTGCCGTTTCAAGCCGCAAGATTGCGGCGACAGTAGCAGGACGCCCGGATGGGCACATCGGCGCGCGCCGCGGCGCGATCGAGCTGCTGGCGGATGTGCCCCAGCTCGACGGTTTCGCCGCGTCGGATCAGGCACTCGTGCAGCCCATGCAGGCTCCAGACATTCTGCGGATGCTGACAGGCCCGCGCCAGCGTCGGATCAAGACCCAGATCGGCGCGATAGACCGCCTCCGCCTCCTCAAGCCGCCCCTGGTCGAGCAACAGCGCGCCCAGAGCATGCCGCGTCGGCTGCATCCAGCCCCACGGCTCGTCATAAGGCAGCGTATCGTCCAGATGCACGGCGGCGCGCAGATGGTCGAAGGCCGCCTCGTGATTGCCCTTGTGGTACTGCAACTCGCCCAGCATCATCTGCTCGGCGATCTTCAGGATGTCGGTGCAGGTGTTGTTGAACAGCATCCGGCTTTCCGGCACCGCCGCCTGTGCCGCCCGGAAGGCGTCGGCTTCGACATCCGCCTGCTCGATCCGGCCCAGATTGGCCAGCGCGATGGTCCGCGCGTAGCGCATCAACGCCGTGGTCATCGCATAGAGCGCCGGGTCGCCCGGCAACTCCTGCTCCAGAATGTCGGACCACATGCCGAAGCGGATGAAGACATGCTGCTTCATTGGCACGAAGGCCTCGAACCACTCGGCAAGCGGACGCAGCACCGGCTCCGGAAGGCTCATGGCCAGTTCGTCGGCTGTCTCCAGCGCGGCGGCCCGCTGGCCGAGAAACATCGCGCCGTAGATCTTGAAGTGATAATTGTGACACCGATAGACGGTGTAGAAGTTCTCCGCCCCCTCGCGCTCCACCCAAAGCTTGTCGGCCTCGATCGCACGGGCATTGCGTTCGACGACCCGATAGTAATCGCCGCAGAGCACGTCGATATGGCTGCCCATATGGATCAGGTGCCCGGCATCGGGAGCCCGCTCAACCGATCGCCGTGACGCAGCGCGCCTTCTGGATGCGGCGACATTTCCATCAGATGGATATACATGTGCAACAGGCCCGGATGGTCCCACCCTCCCGGCATGGCGATGGCGCGTTCCAGCAATTGCCCCGCCTCGAGCGTATCCGCGCCCTCGGCCGGTTTGCCGGTCGAAAGATCCCAAAGTTGCCAAGGCGTCCGATTCATCAGAGCCTCGGCACAGAGCGCGGCAATGTCCAAGTCCTCGGGAAAGGTGCGCTGGACCTCTCGCATCGCCGCGGCGAACGAGTCGTTCCAAGGCGCGAAGTCGTCTACCGGATCCGCCGGGCAGCGCTTCGGCAAGGTCTCGATCAGTGCACGATCTGCCGGCGACTGACGCTCGACCAGCGCCCTAGCTGCCTTGATCGCCGTCTGCGCACTGTTGACCGCCGCGACCTTTTCCTCGGGCTCGAAGGTCTCCCAAGGCTTGTTGTAATTGGGCCCTACCGAATAGGCGATCCCCCAGTGAGCCATCGCGCAATCCGGGTCGGCATTCAGCGCCTGTTCGAAACAGGCGATCGCCCCCTCGTGATTGTAGGCATAAAGCCATACGAGCCCGCGATCGAACCAGGTCTGTGCGTCCGGGGTTTTCGTGGCGACCGGACGGCTGTGAGTTCCGAGATCATAATATTTCATGTTCCCCCTCTCAGCACTTCTGTCCGATCGCCAACCTAGCAGAAAAACGCGACCATGACGACGGCAGGAACCTGCGCGGAACACCCGGGGGCCAATGGCCGGGGGAGGAGAGAGCTTAACGCAAACCGAGATCTGCGAGAGCGGCGCTCAGTTCCGGTGGCAGCGGGTCGTCCCCCTCCCGCCTTACGGGCAGATCGCGGGGGGCTTCGGAGGGGTCTAGGTAACGCCAGCCCTGGAACGGTCGCCGGGGCTGCGGTTCAGTGCGGATCACGTCCGGGTCCAAAACCAACCCGCATCGCAGGATCCCGTCACCGCCCACGACCTCATCCAGACGCAGGATGCGCTGACGGGCGAGGACAAGGCCCTTGAACACCCAGTAGAGACAGCCACCATTCAGAACCTCGGTCGCCCGGCGGGGCCACATGCGGGTGACATGATGCGGAAGCCCGTCGGGGTTGAGCGCCGCGCGGGACCTTTGCCAGTCGATCAAATCCTCGACCGCGTCCGCACCCACGCAAAGTTTGAGGATATGCACTGTCTTGGACATTGCGCCGCATTTAGGCTTCACTTTGAGCGCTGGCAACCATTTCGACCTCAGCACGTTGGGGAACGCACACAAGGAGTCGTCATGACCAAGACGAAAAACGCCGAGCGCGCCGCGTTGCGCAATGCGGTCGAGAATATCGCGCAAGAAATGCGCGAAGCCGATGGCTGGGGAATGCCGGCCGAGGATGCGGCGCTCTCGCGGGTGGACCTCCACCAGTTTGGTCTTGCGGTCGCTCTTCCTGACTTGGGCGTCGTGGCCGCCGCCGGCGATAGCGATGAAC
>SLKW01000265.1 GCA_007134405.1 Paracoccaceae bacterium | reverse complement strand
TCGTAGAGCCAGGCCGCGACCGGGCGCGCCAGCGGCAAGCCGGTGAGCCGCGCCAGCCAGCGCCACCCAGGCAGCCGCCGCCAGAGCGCCTGGAAAGCCGGCAACCCGTGGATGAGGTGCCCGTCTTCGACGGCGTGCAAGCGCCGGCGCGCTGCCTCGGGGTCGAGCGGCATGGCCTCCGGCCCGAGCGCGGTCAGGTCGTCGAAAACGATGTCGGCGGCGCTGTCGCTGGCCAGGCGACGATAATGCGCTACTTCGAGAGCGCAGATGGGGCAGTCACCGTTATAGAGGATCCGCAATGTCATGCTTCAACCTTAGGACGCGCTGGCGGTCGGGCAAGACGCGCGCCAAGGAAGGCAGCGGAAGGCTAATTGCCTATTCAGCAGCCAGAGCGCGGGCGCTTCTCCTGCCTTTCCGGCAGGATACGGGAATTTACCCGCAAACGGCACGGCTCACGCGGGCCAGAGGACATTTGAGTTGCAAACCCGCCGCTCAGGCGCTTTAAATATTGCAAAATCATTGGCGGCAAGCCGGAAACAGGGGGTATGCATGTCCAAAGCGGGGTCTGACCGCGGCTTCGTCGTGTTCGACCGGGTCCAGAAAAGCTACGATGGCGAAACGCTCGTGGTGAAGGACCTGAACCTTTCGATTGCGAAGGGCGAGTTCCTGACCATGCTGGGGCCGTCGGGTTCGGGCAAGACGACCTGCTTGATGATGCTGGCCGGGTTCGAGACCGCGACGCATGGCGAGATCCTGCTCGACGGCAGGCCGATCAACAAGATCCCGCCGCACAAGCGCGGGATCGGGATGGTTTTCCAGAACTACGCGCTGTTTCCGCACATGACGGTGGGCGAGAATCTGTCCTTTCCGCTGGAGGTGCGCGGAATGTCGAAGTCGCAGCGCGAGGCGAAGGTCAAGCGCGCCCTCGACATGGTTCAGATGGGTGCATTCATCAACCGGCGCCCCGCGCAGCTGTCGGGCGGGCAGCAGCAGCGTATCGCGCTGGCGCGTGCGCTGGTGTTCGAGCCCGAGGTGGTGCTAATGGACGAGCCGCTGGGCGCGCTCGACAAGCAGTTGCGCGAGCACATGCAGTTCGAGATCACGCGGCTGGCGCACGATCTGGGCATCACCACGGTCTATGTCACCCACGACCAGACCGAGGCGCTGACGATGTCGGACAATGTCGCCGTCTTCAACGACGGCGTGATCCAGCAGCTGGCGCCGCCCGACAAGCTTTACGAAGAACCGCAAAACAGTTTCGTCGCCCAGTTCATCGGCGAAAACAACACGATGGACGGCACCGTGAAGGAGATCAACGGCGACATCTGCGTCGTCGAGCTCGATGGCGGGGCGCTGGTCGATGCGCGACCGGTCAATGTCTCGCGCCCGGGCGAGCGCACGCGCGTCTCGATCCGGCCCGAACGGGTGGAGGCGAACCCCGACCGCCTGCAGGAGGGCGCGCACACGATCAAGGCCGAGGTGCGGGAATTCATCTACATGGGCGACGTCTTCCGCACCAAGCTGAAGGTTGCGGGCAATGACGAGTTCATCATGAAGACGCGCAACGCACCCGACCAGGTGCGCTACAAGCCCGGCTCCGAGATCGAGATCGGCTGGCTGCCGCGGGACTGCCGCGCGCTGGACCTACCGCAGGCCGGCTGAGGCCCGCGCCGGCGCTGCCGGCCGGACCGACGAACGCGTCGGGTCAGAACGAACCCGGCGCGAGTGGACCAACCAAGGAGGTAATCATGGTCTCTAAACTGAAACTTCTGGGCATCGGCACCGCCGCCAGCGTCATCGCGCTCAGCGCGGCGCAGGCGGACGATCCGGTAACGCTGACGATCGTCTCGTGGGGCGGCGCCTATACGGCAAGCCAAAACCGCGCCTATCACGAGCCCTATATGGCGGAGAACCCCCACGTCACGATCATCAACGACGACGGCTCGGCCAACGCACTCGCGGGGCTTCGGGCGCAGAGCCAGGCGGGCAACGTGACCTGGGACCTTGTCGACATGCTGCCCTCGGACGCGCAGCTGGCCTGCGACGAGGGGATCATCATGGAAATCGACCATGACGAGATGCTGGCCGCGGCCCCCGACGGCACCCCGCCGACCGAGGATTTCCTGCCCGGCTCGCTGGGTGACTGCTTCATCCCGCAGATCGTCTATTCGACGGTGCTGACCTTCCGCCCCGGCGCCTTCGATGCGGACAACCAGCCTGACTCGATCGAGGCTCTGTTCGATGTCGAGAACTTCCCCGGCCAGCGCGCGCTGCAGGACCGTCCGGGCACCAACCTGGAATGGGCGCTCTATGCCGATGGCGTCGACCCCGACGACATCTACGACGTTCTCTCGACGCCCGAGGGCGTGGACCGCGCCTTTGCCAAGCTCGACACGATCAAGGACCACATCATCTTCTGGACCGAAGGCGCGCAGGCGCCGCAGCTTCTGGCTGACGGAGAGGTCGTGTTCGCCACCGGCTACAATGGCCGGATGTTCGACGCGATCGAGGTCGAGGGCATGGATGCCGAGATCATCTGGGACGGCCAGGTCGTCGAATGGGACGGCTGGGTGATCCCGGCCGACGGCAACAACATCGACGCGGTGATGGACTACGTCTACTGGGCGACCGACACCCAGCGGCTGGCCGACCAGGCGAAGTTCATCTCCTACGGCCCGGCGCGCGCCTCCTCGGCGGAACTGGTGGGCGAGCATGCCGATCTGGGCATCGACATGGCGCCGCACATGCCGACCGCGCCCGAAAACTACTTCTCGCCGATCATCCTGGATAACGACTTCTGGGCCGATTACGGCGACGAGCTGCGCGAGCGGTTCGCCAACTGGATG
>SLKW01000316.1 GCA_007134405.1 Paracoccaceae bacterium | reverse complement strand
GGGTAGACGGCCATCACGCGGTCGAAGCCCCAGACGAAGTCGCGCTCGACCAGATAGGCCGAGGCGCGGCCCTGGGCGAGGTCGCGGGCGATGGCGCTGGCGTCGAAACAGTCGAACCAGCGCGGGGCATTGAGGGGTTCGGGCGCGGGGTAGTCGATCAGGTCGGCGGCCTCGTGCAGGCGGAGGCAGGCGCGGCGGCGCAGGGGCGAGCTGTCCGAGTCGATGCCCTGGAAGCCGCTGACGCGCAGGTCCTGGGGGCCGGCTTCGGTGGCGACGGTCAGGGTCCGGGCCTCGGGCAGCCGGTCGTAGAGGCCCCAGACCTGCAGGTAATACATCGCGCCGCCCGAGATGACCCCGGCCAGCACCAGAAGGGTGACGACGATGCGTCCGCTCACGCCGCGCCACCTGCCGCGGTCGTGACGAAGGCATCGGCGCATTTCTTCGCCAGCGCCCGGACGCGGCCGATATAGGCCTGGCGTTCGGTCACCGAGATGACGCCGCGCGCGTCGAGGAGGTTGAAGATGTGGCTGGCCTTGATGCACTGGTCATAGGCCGGGTGGGCCATGGTGATGCGGCGCCCGGCGCTGTCGGTTTCGGGGGCGGCGAGGATGCGCTCGCATTCGGCCTCGGCGTCCTTGAAATGCTGGAAGAGCTTGTCGGTATCGGCGATGTCGAAGTTCCAGCGGGAATATTCCTGCTCGGTCTGGCGGAAGACGTCGCCGTAGCTGAGCGGGATGGGCGCCGCGGGGTCGTTGAAGGGCATGTCCATGACGTGATCGGCGCCGAGGACGTACATCGCCAGGCGTTCGAGCCCGTAGGTCAGCTCGCCCGAGACGGGGCGGCAATCGTGGCCGCCGACCTGCTGGAAATAGGTGAACTGCGAGACTTCCATGCCGTCGCACCAGACCTCCCACCCCAGGCCCCAGGCGCCGAGGGTCGGCGATTCCCAGTCGTCCTCGACAAAGCGGATATCGTGGAGGGCGGGGTCGAGGCCGATTGCGCGCAGGGAACCGAGGTAGAGGTCCTGCAGGTCGGGGGGCGAGGGTTTGATGAGGACCTGGTACTGGTAGTAGTGCTGCAGGCGGTTCGGGTTCTCGCCGTAGCGGCCGTCGGTGGGGCGGCGCGAGGGCTGGACATAGGCGGCGGCCCAGGGGCGGGTACCCAGCGCGCGCAGCGTCGTCGCCGGGTGAAAGGTGCCGGCGCCCACTTCCATGTCGTAGGGTTGCAGGATGGCGCAGCCCTGCCCCGCCCAATAGGTTTGCAGGCGCAGGATCACCTCCTGGAAGCTGCGGGGACGGTCGGGGGTCGTTTGCATCGGGGCCTCGGGCGGTCGGGTTTGCGCCTCAATAGGCAAGCGGCCGGGGCGGGTCAACGCCGGGGCGGCGGGCCGTCGTTGCAGGGGCGCAACGGGCGCCGGGTGGCTTGCGATTTTACTGCACATCAACACCGCGCCTGCTAAGCTGATCGGCAGTTCGTTCTCCCAAGTACCGGATCTGCCGTGACCCGTCGCGTTCCCACGACCCTCTGCGCCGCCGCGCTCCTTGCCCTACTGCCGCTCTCCGCCCTTGCCCAGGCCCGCCATTGGGTCCAGGTCGAAGCCCACCCGACGCTGCGCACGGCCGAGGAATGGGCGGCGCGCTACGAGGCGGATTTCGGAAATGTGGCGGGTTTCCGTCTGGCAGGCGGCTGGTATGCGCTGGCACTCGGTCCGTTCGAGACGGCGGCGGACGCGGCGGCGGTGCGCCAGCGCCTGCTCGACGACCGGATGATCCCGCGCGATGCCTATCTCACGCAGGACAGCGACTATCGCCAGCAGTTCTGGCCGATGGGAGCCGCAGCCGCGGAACCAGCCGAAGCCCCTGCACCTTCCCACGCAACGTCTGAGCGCGAGCCTGAGCCAGCGCGCGTGGTGGAACCGGTCGCGGCCTCGGAGCCGGAGCTGGCGGTGGCACCCGGGGAAACGCTTGCCCAGGCGCGCGCGAACGAGGCGCGGCTGACGCGCGCGGACCGGGCGGACATCCAGACGGCACTGCAGTTCTTCGGCCACTACACGATGGCGGTCGACGCCTCCTTCGGCCCCGGGACGCGGCGGGCGATCGGCGACTGGCAGGAGGCGCGCGGCGACGCGGCGACGGGCTACCTGACCACCGAGCAGCGCGCGACGCTTCTGGGCGCGCATTCCGAGGCGCTGGCGCGGTTCGGCTTCGAGGCCTGGCGGGACACGGAGGCGGGTATCGAGATCGAGCTGCCGCTGGGCCTTGTCGCCTTCGACCGGCGCGAAAGCCCCTTCGTGCATTTCGATCAGATCGAGGACAGCGGGCTGCGCATCCTGCTGATCAGCCAGGACGGATCGCAGGCGGCGCTTTCCAGCCTCTTTGAGGTCATGCAGACGCTCGACGCGATCCCGCTTGATGGCGAGCGGTCACGGAGCGGGAACGGATTTGTGCTGACCGGTCAAAGCGACACGGCGCGCGCGCATGCGACGGCCTCGCTCCAGGGCGGCAAGATCAAGGGCTGGGCGCTGTTCTGGGAGCCGCGCGCCGATGCGGAGGCCGAGCGGGTTCTGGCCGCGATGGAGACATCCTTCCGCGCGATCGATGGGGTGCTGGACGACGGCTTTGGCGCGCCCGCCTCGGCCGTGGCGCGACGCGACCTGCTTGCGGGAATGGAGCTGCGACGGCCCATCCGCGCGCGCTCGGGCTTTTTCGTCGATGACCAGGGCACGGTGGCGACGACCGCCGAAGCCGTGCAGGGCTGCGGGCGGATCACCATCGATTCCGCTTATGATGCGGAGGTCCGGTACCAGGACGAGGCGGCGGGCATCGCGATCCTGTCGCCGGTGGAGC
>SLKW01000450.1 GCA_007134405.1 Paracoccaceae bacterium | reverse complement strand
ATGCTGGCCTGGCTTTCGGGACGGCTCGACTGATGGGTGGTGCTCAAGCTTGAGAACTTCGGCAAGCCATTAATATGGCTAAAAAAATATCAGCGGTTAACCGCAATGAAACTTTCGCGCAGGCGGCCCGGCGGGGCCGCGTGAAGGGTCACTCGGCGGCGCGCAGGGGGCCGCTGGGGTGGTGGCGTTGCGAGTCCTCCGGCGCAGGAAGGCCGCGCGACGGAGGCAGGGCGGGTTCCGCCTGCGGGTCCCAGATGATTTCGGCATCGCGGACGCGGCGCGAGCGACGGGTCAACGCCCGGTCGTCGCGCGCCCTGCCCGGGCGAAGCGCGGCAAGGCGCGGCGCCAGGGCACGCACCCCGTCGCCCAGCCAGACGCGGGCCGCCAGCATCGACGGCGTCAGCAGCAGCGTCAGGATCGTCGCCACCCCCAGCCCGAAGACGACGGCCGTGGCCAGTTGCTTCCACCAGATCGCCGCAGGGTGATCGACCGCATATCCGCCGCCGACGAAATCGATCGAAACCCCCAGCATCATCGGCGTGAGGCCGGCCATGGTGGTGATCGTGGTCAGAAGGACCGGCCGGATGCGCGCCTCGGCGGTGCGGATGATCGCCTCGATCCGCGGCATGATCCGGGCATAGGATTGGTAAGTGTCGATCAGCACGATGTTGTTGTTCACCACGATCCCGGCCAGTGCGACGATTCCGGTGCCGGTCATGATGACCGAGAAGGGCTGGTTCATTACCAGCATCCCGATGAGCACCCCGGCGGTTGAGAGCACCACCGCCAAGAGCACGAGCACAGCATTGTAGAAACTGTTGAACTGCGCCAGCAGGATGATGAACATCAGCGCCAGCGCCGCGCCGAAGGCGAGTGTCAGAAACTCGGTGCTTTCTTCCTGATCCTGCTGTTCGCCGGTCCATTCCCAAGCGACGCCTTCGGGCAGCGGTTGCGCGGATTCGAGCCAGGCGGTCAGCGTGTCGATCCGCTCGCTTGCATTGATGGGCACGATCCGTTCGCCCGCGGCGCGGATAGCGTCGCGCTCGGCGCGCGCGGCCTGCGCCTCGACCGAGCCATCGGGATGGGCGCGCGGATCGATCCGGTCGCGGGGCATGGCGCGCAGCGGGGTGCCCTGCGCATCGGTGATGCTGACGAGGTTCGCCGCCACCGCCGCCTTGATGTCGAAGTAGCGCTGTTCGTCTACCCGGTCGATCTGCGCGCGCAGCGGCACTGCCTCGCGGGTGACGAAATTCGACAGGGGCACCATTCCGGCTCGGGTCTGCACGCGCAATGTGTCAAGCGTCGCCAGAAGCCGGTCGCCTTCCGGCAGGCGCACGCGGATCTCGATCTCTTCGTCGGCGGTATCGACGCGCATCGTGTCGAGCATCAGCCCGCGCGTGACCAGCTGTACCATGCCGCCCACCGTCGCCACGTCCGCCCCGAAGCGGCCGGCGCGGCCGACATCGACGCGGATTTCCCAGTCGATGCCGGGCAGGGGGCGGGTGTCTTCGATATCGATGACGCCCGGCGTCTCGCGCATGCGGGCGATCACCGTCTCGGCGGCTTCGCCCAGCGTGTCGAAATCCTCGCCCGTCAGGCGCAGGTGCAGGGGTTTCTGCCCCGCCGGGCCGCCGGTCATGATCTGGTATTCGGTGAAGATGCCGGGAATGCGGTCGAACTCGGCCTGCATCCGGTCGAGGATGACCTGCCCGCGCAACTCGGGATTGCCTTCACGCAGCGGCCAATCCAGAAGCTCGAACTGGATCTGGCCGATCGCGTCGCGCGGCGCCTGCGCGCCCGCCGTGTTGGCGTTCAGCCCGCCCTCGCCGGCGAAGGCGAAACTGGCCGCGACGCCGCGCTCGTCCAGCACGACCTGCTCGACCTGACGCACGAGCGCGTCCATCTCGGTCAGCGACAGGTTGCCGCGCGCGCGGACATAGACGATGCCCTGTTCGGGCTCGGTATCGACGAAGAACTCGACGCCCTGGTTGTTCTCGCCGTAGAAGCTGAAGATCTGGATCACGATGACGATCACGGCGGCGATGGTCACGAAGGGCATGACCGGGTTGCCGACCACCAGGGCGATCAGCCGACCGAAAAGCGTGCGCCGGTGCCCGGCGTCGATCGCGCGAGGCCGGCTTTGCGGCTTCACTGCGGCGGCTGAAATCGCCAGCAAAATGGCGCCCGCCATCATCATCAACCCGCCCGGCAGCATCCGCATCGCACCGGTAACTTCTGCGATGCCCGCCAGCGCGGGATTGAGAAGAACCAAAGCCCCACCGAGGATCAGCGCCAGCGCCGCGAACAGAAAGGGGAGGCGCAGCAGCCATGGCAGACGGCGCATCTGGCCCGAGGCCTGGTCGAAGCGCCGCGCGATGCGGCCCGTCACCCCGCCGAGTACCGGCAGGAAGATCAGCGCGACGACGAGCGAGGCGGCAAGAACGAAGATCAGCGTGACCGGCAGCATCCCCATGAACTCGCCCGCGACGCCCGGCCAGAAGAGCATCGGCAGAAAGGCGCAGAGCGTCGTCGCGGTGGAGGCCGTGATCGGCCAGAACATGCGCTTGGCGGCCTTTGTGTAGGCCAGCATCGGCCCGTCGCCCTCGCGGATGCGCTTGTCGGCGTATTCGGTGACGACCACCGCGCCGTCGACCAGCATCCCGACGGCGAGGATCAGCCCGAACATCACGATGTTCGAGATCGTCACCCCCATGACGCCCAGCAGGATGAAGCAGAGAAGGAACGAAGTGGGGATGGCGAAACCGACCAGCAGCGCCGGACGTGTGCCGAGCGCCGAGAGGACGACGATCATGACCAGCGCGATGGCGGTCAGGACCGAACCCTCGAGCTGGCTGATCAT
>SLKW01000351.1 GCA_007134405.1 Paracoccaceae bacterium | reverse complement strand
TCGACGATCGCCGTCCCGGGGGTGAGCCGGCGCTCGGTGCAATCCTCGGCGAAGATGAAATCGAGTTCCCCCTCGGCGAGGCTGACCAGCACGGTGCCGGGATGGGTGTGCCAGGGAAAGATGGCTTCGGGTTGAATTGTGAATTCCATGACGGCGAGAGACGACGCGTCGTCGATCGCCACCTCGTGCCGCGATAGGCCATCAAGGTCCTGGGTGAGTTGGACCGACACCTGGCCTGTAAAGGTATGCCGCTCAATCAACGGTCTGGCCGTGATGGGCTCCGGCTCCGCCTCCGAACCGGCACCGAGAGCGATGGCGGTGACAAGGGTCGCGATCGCGGTAATCGTGCGACCGATGCGGTCCTTGCAGGGTGCGTGGGCAGGCATGGCGATCTCCTTTCTCTCTGAGTGGGTGGGCATCAGCGGCGGATGCCGCGGACGATCCGGTACGTGCGTGGCACGGTGACGCCGAGTCTGTCGCCAAACCCGTCGTGGAAGGCAATGAAATCGGCCTCGAACCGCGCCCGAAGCGCGGGGTCGAGTTTGCCGGCGAGCGCGCGCACCGGACCGTACCCCTCGACGAAGTGGCGCCAGGCCGTCGCCCCGTCAGGCACGCGATAGAAGGACGTGCCCTCCTCGACGGCAAGGTCGAACGCTTCGCCCAGAAGAGCCTGGAGGCGTTCGCTCCGGCCCCAGTCAAAGGGCGGGGGCGGCGGCGTGCTGTCGGTCGCGGGCATATAGGATTTGATGATCTTGAACATCTCGAAGACGTTGCCATCCGGCGTCCAGACGGCCAGAACGATCCGCCCCCCGGGCCGGCATATGCGGGCAAGCTCCGCCGCGGCATCCTCGGGCCGCTGGACAAACATCACACCGAAGGTCGAGATGACCCTGTCGAATGCGCCGTCGGAAAGCGGCAGCGCCTCGGCATCGCCCTCGACGAAGGCAATCTTCCGACCCTCAGCCGCAGCGAGGTCCCGCGCGGCCGTCAGCATGTTTGGCGCGAAATCGACCGCGGTCACCTTCGCGCCCTGGGCCGCCAGCCGCCGCGCAGTCCAGCCAGTGCCGGTGGCCAGATCCAGGGCCGGCTCATCCGGCGCCACCTCCACCCGGTTGACCGCATGTTCGATGGCATCGCCGATGCCGCGGCTGATCTCGTCATAGGCCGCGCCCCCGGCCGACCAGATGTTCGCCGGGGCCACATTGTGGGCGCGAAACGGGCGTTCCAGTGTTTCCTGTGTTAAAGTCATTTTGGATCTCCTTTTCTGGTGCGCCGCTATCGGCGGCACGATGCGCTCAGTCTCGCAAGCCGGATCGCGGCGCGGCCAGTTCAGGAAGTGAACCGGGACGCCGGGATCGGCTCCCGGTCAAACGAAAGAGCGTGATCGGAGGTGCCACATGAGCTCACAAGTCCAATACGGGCAGTTCTGTCCGGTGGCGAAAGCATCGGAGCTGCTCGCGCGGCGCTGGACACCGCTGGTCATGCGCGAGCTGATTAGCGGCTCGGCCGGGTTCAACGAGATACACCGGGGCGTGCCCCTGATGTCGCGCGCGCTCTTGTCGCAACGGCTCAAGGAGCTCGAGTCCGCCGGCGTGATCCGGCACGATGACACGCCCGCTTATCGGCTCACCGAAGCGGGCGAGGATCTGGCGCCGGTCATCATCGCGATGGGGGTCTGGGGCCAGCGCTGGGTGGAAAGCGCGGCCGACGGGCCGGATTGGGATGCGGGTGTCCTGATGTGGGACATGCGGCGCCGGATCGACACTGCGGCGCTGCCGCCGGGCCGGACGCTCCTGCAATTCGACTATGCCGACGCTCCAGACGAGATGCGGCGCTGGTGGCTGCTGATCGAGGACTCGGATGTGGACCTCTGCCAGTCCGATCCGGGCTTCGACGTCGATCTCTTCGTCGAATCCACAGTGCGGGCGATGGGGCGCGTCTGGATCGGTCAGCGCGACCTGCACGCCGCCATCGCCGCCGAAGACATCGTGCTTCACGGCAATGTCCAGCTTGCACGCGGCATCGGTCGATGGCTGATGCTCTCGGTCATCGTCGAAGCAACCCAACGCCGGCAAACGGCGGGCGGTTGATCATGCTGGGAAAGGAGCGATCGGCACGGGGCGGCGACGGCAGTCAGCGCCCTGAGATGACGCGCACCGAAAGCGACGCGCTCGAAGCGGGGTACGCGGCGCTCAGGAACGGACGTGCCGAGGATGCGCGGGCGGTCTTCGCGGCGGCGGTGGCGGAACATGGGTCTGCCGCGGCCCACGAGGGGCTGAGCTGGGCCGCACTGGCGCTCGACGACGCGGACGCGACCATCGACGCGCGTCAGGCGGCCTACCGTCTGTACCGCGCCGCGGACGCGCCTGTGGCGGCGGCGCGCATGGCGATGTGGCTCGCCAAGGACCACGACGATTTCCGCGGCGAGGCGGCGCTTGCCAATGGCTGGCTGGCGCGCGCCCGGCGTTTGCTGGCCGACCAGCCGCTTTCGCCCGAACACGGCTGGCTGCCGGTGCTCGAATGCTGGGGTACGACGGCGAGCGAGCGCGACCCCCGGGATGTCGCCGCCGGCGCGCGGCATGCCATCGAGGTCGCTTGCGCCTGCGGCGACCGCGACCTCGAGCTTCTCGGCATCGGCTTCGAGGGGCTGGCGCTGGTCGATACCGGGCGCGTCGCGGACGGCATGGCCCGGCTCGACGAAGCGGCGGCGGCGGCCACCGCGGGCGAACTGGACGAGCCGCTCTGGGCGCTCGTCGTCTTCTGCAACCTGATCTTCGCCTGCGAACGCGTGCGCGACTTCGCTCGCGCCGCCGAATGGTGCGCGACCATGCGCGACCAGGCCGACCGGATGCGCCATACCGG
>SLKW01000352.1 GCA_007134405.1 Paracoccaceae bacterium | reverse complement strand
GGTCTCCGCCCCGCCGATGGCGGGATGGAGATAGCTGAACTGCTTGCGCAGGCCCGGATCCTGCGCGGTCGGATCGGCCAGGAAGGTGGCGAACATCCGGTCGTGGTTGCCCTTCAGCACCACCCAGTCGCGCCCGGCCTCCTGGCCGCGCATCAGGTATTCGATGACGCCCGCCGAATCGGGGCCGCGATCGACCAGATCGCCGACATGCACGACCGGCGCGCCGGTGTCGCCCATGCGCGCGCGGTCGGCCTCGACCCAGTCATGCGCGGCGCGCAGAAGGTCGAACTGGCCGTGGATGTCGCCGATCGCGTAGCTGCGCATGGGTGATCCCCGTTTCGGTTCAGGCGACGTCGAACTGCATCGGGCGGACCTGCTTGAACATGCCGGTGCCCTTGAGCGTTTCCACCACCTTCGGATCGATCCGCTGGTCGAGGTAGAGAAGCGCGATCGCGTCCTGCCCCGGCCCCGACCGGCCGAGCGTGAAGTTGGCGATGTTGACGCCGTTCTTGCCCATCGTGTTGCCGAGCAGGCCGATGATGCCCGGCACGTCCTCGTTCGTGGTGTAGAGCATGTGCGCGCCCACTTCCGCGTCGATGGTGATGCCCTTGATCTGGATGAAGCGCGGCTTGCCGTCGGAAAAGACCGTGCCCGCGACCGAACGTTCGCGCGTGTCGGTCACCACCGTGAGCTTGATGTAGCCATCGAAGACACCTGACTTTTCCTGCGTCGTGGTCGACAGTTGCACGCCGCGCTCCTTGGCGACCACGGGGGCCGAGACCAGGTTCACGTCGGGGTTGGAGGCCTTCATCACGCCGGCGATCACGGCGCAGTCGAGGGCGCGCAGGTTCATTGTCGCGGCGACCCCGTCATAGAGGACATTGATCGCGCGGATGGGCTCGTCGGTGAGCTGGCCCGCGAAATCGCCCAGGTGGCCGGCGAGCTTGATCCAGGGGCCCATGATCGCGGCTTCCTCGGCGGTGACGGAGGGCATGTTGAGCGCGTTCTGCACGGCGCCGGTCAGCAGGAAGTCCGACATCTGCTCGGCCACCTGGATCGCCACATTTTCTTGTGCCTCGGTCGTGGAGGCGCCCAGATGTGGGGTGACGACGACGCCGGGCAGGTTGAAGAGCGGGCTGTCGGTGGCGGGCTCGTTCTCGAACACATCGAGGCCGGCGCCGGCGACATGGCCGGAGGTGATCGCCTTGGCCAATGCCGCCTCGTCGATCAGGCCGCCGCGGGCGCAGTTGATGATGCGCACGCTTTTCTTGGTCTTGGCGAGGTTCTCGGCCGACAAGATGTTGCGGGTCTTGTCGGTCAGGGGCACATGCAGTGTGATGAAATCGGCGCGGGCGAGAAGCTCGTCGAGTTCGACCTTCTGCACGCCGAGCGCCTTGGCGCGTTCCTCGCCGAGGAAGGGATCGTAGGCGATGACCTTCATCTTCAGCCCGTGAGCGCGGTCGCAGACGATGCTGCCGATATTGCCGGCGCCGATTACACCAATGATTTTATTGAATAATTCTGCTCCCATGAAGCGGTTCTTTTCCCATTTCCCGGCATGGGTGGAGGCGTTGGCCTCGGGGATCTGGCGGGCGATGGCGAACATCATGGCGATGGCGTGTTCGGCGGTGGTGACGGAGTTGCCGAAGGGCGTGTTCATGACGATCACGCCGCGCTTGGAGGCGGCCGGGATATCGACGTTGTCGACGCCGATGCCGGCGCGGCCGATGACCTTCAAGTTGTTGGCATTCAACAGCAATTTCTCGGTCACCTTGGTCGCCGAGCGGATCGCGAGACCGTCGTACCGGCCGATCGCTTCGGCCAGTTTTTCCTTGTCTTTTCCGAGGTCTGGCAGGTAGTCGACCTCGACCCCGCGGTCGCGGAAGATCTGGACGGCGGTTTCGGAAAGCTTGTCGGAAACGAGAACGCGGGGGGCCATTCGGGGCTCCATTTTTCAGGGTCTGTGGCAGGTCGGTATCGCGTCGGTATCACGTCGGTATCACGTCATGACGTGGCGCGCGGTGCCGACAGGGGTCGGTAACGGATGCGGGGGCTCAGGCGCTGGCCATCTGGGCGGCGATCTCGGCGCGGTAGGCCCAGTCGATCCAGGGCATCAGCGCCTTGACGTCCGAGGTCTCGACGGTGGAGCCGCACCAGATGCGCAGACCGGGCGGCGCGTCGCGGTAGGCGCCGATGTCGAAGGCCACGCCTGCCCCCTCCAGCCGTTTGGCGACGGCCTTGGCGAAGGAAGCGCCGTCGGCGATGCGGGGATCGGTGAACTTCAGGCAGACGGAGGTGGTGGAGGCCGTCGCCGGATCCTCGGCCAGGTTGGCGATCCAGTCGTTGGCGGCGGTGAAGTCGTGGATCACCTGGGCGTTGGCCTCGGCACGGGCGATCAGGGCGGGCAGGCCGCCGATGGATTGCGCCCAGTCGAGCGCGGCGAGGTAGTCTTCGACCGCGAGCATCGAGGGGGTGTTGATCGTCTCGCCCTTGAAGACGCCTTCGATCAGCTTGCCGCCCTTGGTCAGGCGGAAGATCTTGGGCAGCGGCCAGGGGGGCGTGTAGCTTTCCAGCCGCTCGACGGCGCGGGGGCTGAGGATCAGCATCCCGTGCGCTGCCTCGCCGCCCAGCACCTTCTGCCAGGAGAAGGTCACGACATCGAGCTTGTCCCACGGCAGGTCCATCGCGAAGGCCGCGCTGGTCGCGTCGCAGATCGTCAGGCCGGCGCGGTCGGCGAGGATCGCGTCGCCGTCGGGCAGGCGGACGCCCGAGGTGGTGCCGTTCCAGGTGAAGACCACGTCGCGGTCGAAATCGACCTGCGCCAGATCGACGATCTGGCCGTAGGGGGCCTTGCGCACATTGGC
>SLKW01000158.1 GCA_007134405.1 Paracoccaceae bacterium | reverse complement strand
CCCGAAAACCCGCCCTGCCAGATGGCCAGGATGCGCCACGGCTCTTCGGCGAAAATGCTCCAATGCCCCGCGACATGCCCCAGCCGCGCCGCGATCAGCCCGAACAGCACGACATGCCCCGACCAGGCGCGCAACGCCGCCCCGCCCGCACCGCCCATGCGCCGGCCCCAGACCTCGGCCACCAGCAGAAACACCGCCACCCCCGCCACCGCAGCGGCACGGTCGATCCCCATGACAAAAGGTCCAAGTTGTACGGCGCTCATGCCGCTTCCCTGCCCGTTTCGGCCTTGTTTTGCAAGGCGAATCCCCGCGACCGAGCGCCGCGCTCAGTCCACCCGGTCGCGCGAAAAGGCATATACCGCGATCCCCGCCAGCAGGGTCAGGCCGAAGAACAGGAAGATGGCGGCATAGGGCGCCTCCGCCGGGCTGGCGGGGGCTGCGGCATGCACCCGCGCCGAGAACATCTGCAACAGCCCCGCCCCCCCGATCGAGAAGAGGTTGAGCAGCGTCACCCCCCGCCCCAGCACGTTCGGCGGAAAGAAACTGCGCCCATGCGCCATCAGGAGCGGAAACGACAACCCCATGAGCCCCACCGCCGACAGCAGCACCGCCGAGGTCCAGAACCCCGGCATCGGCATCGCCCAAAGCGTTATCAGGCAGGCGGCGCAAAGGAGGTTGCCGACCAGCGCAACACCCTTCCGGGTGCCGAAAATCCGGTCGAGCGGTCCATAGGCCACCGCTCCCACCACCATCGCGAAGGCCATCAGCAACGTCACATGCCCGATGGCCACCGACCCCGCCCCATAGACATCGGCGTAATACGGCCCGACCCAGAGCCCGCGCAGCCCCGCAGCCGGCGCGTAGTTGACGAAAAGCAGCGGCAGAATCAACCAGATCGCCGGGATGCGCAACACATCGAGGAGCGAGCCGCGCCCATTCCCGTCATCGGGCGGCGCCGGCGGATCCTCGACAAAAAACGCCAACGCCAGCCCCGTCGCCAGCGTCACCGCAGCCAGCGCCAGCACCGTCTCGCGCCAGCCGAAGGTTTCGGCCGCGAAGGCGAGTGGCCATGCACCGAGGATATTGCCCAGGGTGCCGACGCCGATCACCAGCCCGGCGAGCGTGGCGAAGGCGCGCGCCGAATAGATCCGCCCGAAGATGTAGTAGGCGCCCATCAGCACGGGCGAGCAGCCGATGCCGATCAGCACCATGGCGATGTGCAGATGCAGCGGCGATTGCGCCAGCGCGAAGACCAGCGCACCGCCGCCCCCGGCCGCGCCCAGAAGCCAGGCCGAAGTGCGCCGCGGCCCCAGCGTGTCAAGCGCCCAGCCCACCGGCAGCTGCATCAGCGCGAACGCCAGGAACCACAGCCCCGACGACAGCGCCAGATCATCGGCGCGCGCGCCAAGGTCCTGCCCCAGGATCGGGCTGAGAACGGCGAGGAAGGCGCGATAGAACTGGCTGAGCACGTAGCCCAGCACCAGAAAGGCAATGCCCAGCTTCACACCCGCCCCCAATATCACACAAGTTAACGACCGGGCGCGACACTGGCGCAAGCGGCGGCAAAGGTCCAGATGCCGCGCGCGGGGGTCAGGGTTTCAGATAGGGGCGAAAGGCGTCGATCACCTGCCCATAGATGGCGCGCTTGAAGGGCACGATCGCGTCCAGCATCGTATCGGCGTCGATCCAGCGCCAGGCGGCGAATTCGGGATGGTCGCGGTCGATGTCGATCTGCGCATCGCGGCCCAGAAAGCGCATCAGGAACCAGCGCTGCTTCTGGCCCCGGTAGCGCCCGCCCCAGATGCGCGGCACCATCTCGGGCGGGATGTCGTAGGTCAGCCAGTCCGGCGTTTCGGCGACGATCTCGACAAGGGCGGGGTCGACGCCCGCCTCTTCGCGCAACTCGCGCAGGGCGGCCTCGCGCGGGTTTTCGCCCGCATCGATCCCGCCCTGCGGCATCTGCCAGGCCGGCGCCTGCGTGTCGATGCGCTGGCCCGCGAAGATCTCGCCGCGCGCATTGATCAGCATGACGCCGACGCAGGGCCGATAAGGCAGCGCCGCCACCGCCTGCACGGACTTGCGGTCGCTCATCTCCGGCCGTTCATCGCCGAGAGGCCGCGCAGGATATCAAGCGCGTAGGCAAGCTGGTAATCCTCATCCCGAAGGCGGGCGACCTCATCGGCGGCGCGCTCCTCCTCTTCCATCATGCGACGCTCGTCATCCGAGATGGAGGGCGCGCCGAGCGCGCCGCGCAGCATGGATTCCGAACGCGGCGGGCGCCCAGGCTGCTCTTCGCCGTTTTCCGGCTCGTCGCGGCGGGCGGCCTGGCGCACGACGATGTCGGGCGACACGCCAAGCGCCTGGATCGAGCGCCCGGACGGGGTGTAGTAGAGCGAGGTGGTCAGCCGCATGGCGCCGTTGCCGCGCAGCGGGATCAGCGACTGGACCGACCCCTTGCCGAAGCTGCGCGTGCCGACGACAACGGCGCGGCGATGGTCCTGCAGCGCGCCGGCGACGATTTCCGAGGCCGAGGCCGAGCCGCCGTTGATCAGAACCACCATCGGGCGGCCGTCGATCATGTCGCCGGCGGAGGCATTGTAGCGCTCGCTGTCTTCCTGGTCGCGGCCGCGGGTCGAGACGATCTCGCCCTGGTCGAGGAAGGCATCGGTCACCCGGATCGCCTGGTTCAGAAGACCGCCGGGGTTGTTCCGCAGATCCAGAACGACGCCCTGCATGTTCTCGATCCCGCCCAGGTCCTCGATCGCGCCCTCAAGGCCCGAGCGCAGGTTGTCGTAGGTCTGCTCGTTGAAGGTCGTCACGCGGACCACGACGATATCGCCCTCAAGCCGGGTGCGGACCGCCTGGAT
>SLKW01000367.1 GCA_007134405.1 Paracoccaceae bacterium | reverse complement strand
TCCCGGCCCGCCCCCCGCGCCGCAACAGCGCGAGATGCCCGAACATCTCGCCCCGGCCCAGTCGCACGATCTGCGTGCCACGCTCCACCTCGACGGCGCCCGAGGCGATGAACCAGACCCGTCGCGGCGCCTCGCCCCGGCGCAGCAGCCGGTCGCCCGGTGCGGCGTAGACCGTGCGCAGGTGCCGCGCCAGCCGACGCCTTTGCGCCTCGTCCATGTCGGAAAAGAGCGGGAACTGGCGCACCAGCTCGGTTTTCTGCACGGCCAGGTCCAGCGGCGGCCGCGTCTCCAGCGCGTCGCGCCGCGCCTGGATGCGGGCGAGCAGCGATTGCCACAGCTCCGGTCCGATCAGCCCGTCATCGACCAGCGCGGCGTATTCGCGTTCTTCCTGCGCCAGCACGATCTGCCGGATCAAACGCCGCTCGAGCTGCTCGGCATAGCCGGGGAACTGAAGCCGCAGCCCTTCGAGCGCCTGCTCGGTCTCTTCCTCGCGCCGTTCAAGCAAGTCGTGCAGCAGGTCCGCCACGCGCTTGCCGTGGATGCGCCGGATGCGCGTGTCGATGAAGCCGTGCAGCTGCTTGAGGATCAGCGTCACGGTCACAAGCCGCTCGAACTGGTCGGCGGTCTGGCTGGAGAGCGGCCCCGAGATGCGCAGCCGGTTGTGCAGAAGCTCGACCAGCCGCTGTCCGCGCGCGACGCGCAGGCGGCGGCGCGCTTCGTTGAGATAGGCCAGCCGTCCCCCGACGCGCGTCGCTTCGATCAGGCGGTCGGCATCGAGAAGCAGCCGGTTGGCCAGCCGGGACGGGATGGTGCGTTCGCGGAAATCGGCAAGGATCAGGTCGCGCTCGCGCCCGGCCAATGCCACCAGGCCCAGCGTGATGCGGTCGCGGTCGAGGATCCCGGCGGCATCCTCGGCGGCGTCGACGGCGGTATCGACGCGCGCGGCAAAGCGCTTGGCCTCGTCGCGCACGGTCTCGCGCGTGAGGCCGAGGTCGCGGGCGGTTTCCGACACCGTGTCGCGCACCGATTGCAGCGCCACCGCGACGACCTGCGCCGAAAGCGCCGTGTCGATGGGCGACAGCCGGTTGAGCCCGAGCCAGGCGATCATCGACCGCAGCGTCGTGCCCTGCACGAGCAGCGTGAAGAGCGTGAAGCCCGTGGCGATCACCGCCACCTGGCGTTTGACGTCGGGCGGGATGCGGAAGCTTTCGGTCACGGCCAGCGCCAGCGCAAGGGTGACCGCGCCGCGCAGCCCGCCCCAGAGGATCGCGACGCGGTAGCGTGGCTCGACCTGCGGCGAGAGCCGCACCGAGGTCAGGATCGGCATGAGCCCGTAGATGATGAGCGCACGCGCCGCCAGCGCCGCCACGATGGTCACACCGATCAGGACCAGATCGAACAGCCGCAGATCGGCCAGCAGCCGCGGGATCAGCAGGGCGGCGAGAACGAAGATCAGCCCCCCCGCCCAGTAGCCCAGCAGGTACCAGGTGTCGCGCAACTTCTCGACGGCCTGGGGCGAGAGCTTGCCGGGCGCAAGGAAGTTGAGGGTCAGCCCGGCGGCCACCACCGCGATGACGCCCGAGACGCCGAGCCCGTTCTGCGCCAGGACGAAGACGAGGTAGGGCAGGGCGACCGACAGCGACAACTGCCCCAGCGGATGCCCCCCGAGCCGCGAGAGGATCGACAGCGTCACCCGCCCCGCCGCCCAGCCGGCGAGCGCGCCGCCAACGATGAGCCAGGGAAAGCCGAGCAATGCCTCGCCCAGGCTCGGCGACGGGATGCCGATGGCGACGAAGGCGAAGAAGACGCCGAAGAGCGCGATGGCGGCGGCGTCGTTGAGCAGGCTCTCGCCCTCGATGATCCGTGCCAGGCGCTGCGGGGCCGGCGTGGCGCGGAAGATGCCGACCACTGCCGATGGGTCGGTGGTGGAGACGATGGCGCCGATCATCAGGCAGGCCATCAGCGACAGCCCCGCGACCGGATAGAGCGCGTAGCCCACGACGACGGTGGCCACGACGACCGCGACGACCGACAGGACCAGGATCGGCACCCAGTCGTCCAGCATCCGCCGTACGTCGAGCGTCAGCGCGACCTGAAAGATGAGTGTGGGCAGAAAGACATAGAGAAAGAGGTTCGAACGGATCGGCAGCGTCAGGATCGCTTCGGCCACCATGTCGAAGGCGTCGGTATAGCCGGTGTGCAGGAAAAAGGCCGCACCCGCGCCGATCCCGATGCCCAGAAGCGCCAGGATGACCGTCGCCGGCAGCCGGAGTCGCGCCGCGACCGGCTCGGACAGTCCGATCACGGCGAACAGGGCCGCGATTATGGCGACGACGACGAAGAGGTCCATGAGCTTTCGAGTAGTTGCCTTTAATCAATAATTTGCACTTCCCCTCAAGCAAAGGGAAAGAGGATAACTTTTCGTGACAATGAAGCAGAAAAGGTGCGCTGAGCGTGCGGTCAGCCGTCTTTCCGGGCATCGCGATGTGCATCGAGCAGCGCGCGCACCTCGGCATCGTCCACTTGCCGGAAGTCGTGGTAGTGCAGGCCGACGGCGCGGAAGTAGTCGGGGACGGTCGGGCAATGCACCGCATCGGCAAGGCGGCCCAAGGCGGCGACCGACTCGGCGGAGCCGACGGGGACCGCCGCCACCACCTTGGACGCGTTCTGGCTGCGCGCCCATGCGATGGCGGCACGCATCGTGGCGCCCGTGGCGAGCCCGTCATCGACCAGGATCGCTGTCCGCCCGGACAAGTCCGGGGCCGGGTGCGCGCCCATCCAGAGTTCCGCCCGCCGGGCGAGTTCCTCACGTTGCGGCGCGGCCAGCCCCGCGATCCGGGTCTCGGAAATGCCGGCCATGCGGGCGACCTCGTCG
>SLKW01000262.1 GCA_007134405.1 Paracoccaceae bacterium | reverse complement strand
TCTCCGCCCTCCTCGGTCAGGATCGAATATCCCTCCAGGATGTGACAGTATTCCCACTCGTCGTAGCTGACCCGCCACTTGCCCGGCGTCGATTGCCAGATTCCGGCATAAAGACTGCCCGCATCCTCGATATCCCAGCTGGTGAACACGGGCGCGCCCGCGATCAGCTTCTCGGGCGCGGGGGCCGAGGTTTCGGGCGCGGCGGCGGCGGGGTCGAGGCGGATGAAATGCATGGCTCCTCCAGGTTTCATGCGGCCCACTCTGCCCCAGCCCGCCGCCACTGGCCAGAGCCCGCGCCCGGAGCCGTCACGGTACGCTGGACATTGCCCATCCCGCCCGCCTAGGTTCGGTGCCGCATCAGCAGGGGGCCGGCATGAAACGCATCGAGGATCTGACGCTCAGCAACATCCGTGTCGAGATGGACGAGGACGGCATCGCCACCGTCACGCTCGACCGCGAGGCCAAGCGCAACGCGCTCAACGCCGCCACCATCGAAGAGCTGATCGACATCTTCACCACCCTGCCGCGCGCCGGCGCCCGCGCCGCCGTCCTGCGCGGCGAAGGGACGCATTTCTCGGCCGGGCTCGACCTCGTCGAGCATCTGCACGAGGATCGCCGCCCCGAGGAGTTCATGCATGTCTGCCTGCGCTGGCACGAAGCGTTCAACAAGATGGAATATGGCGGCGTGCCGGTCATCGCCGCGCTCAAGGGCGCAGTCGTGGGCGGCGGGCTCGAGCTGGCCAGCGCCGCGCATATCCGCGTGGCCGACACCACCACCTACTTCGCGCTGCCCGAAGGACAGCGCGGCCTCTTCACCGGCGGCGGCGCGACGATCCGCGTCGCCGACCTTGTCGGCAAGGCGCGAATGATCGACATGATGCTCACCGGCCGCGTCTACCAGGGCGAGGAGGCGATCGCCGTGGGCCTCGCGCAATACCTGGTCGAGGACAGCGAGGCAAAGGCCTACGAGATCGCCCGCGCCGCCGCCTCGAACCCGCCCCTATCGAATTTCGCCATCTGCTCGGCCGTCAGCCACATGCAGAACATGTCGGCGCTGGACGCGGCCTATGCCGAATCGGTGGTGGCGGGCATAGTCAACACCCAGCCGGCAAGCCGCTCCCGGCTCGCGGCCTTCGCCGACAAGTCGGCGGCGCGCGTCCGTCCCAAGCCGGGTTGAGCCTGCTCGATCCGCAAACGGGGCGCTGGCGGCGGAAGTTCGCACCTGTATCTCTCGGGTTTGCAAACCCTGCGGCGCAGCCGCGCCCTCCTCTCCCTAGCCCGGCGCGATGCGGCTTTTCGGCCCTTTCGGCAACGCAAGGCTTGCGTTTTTTTTCCGATCGGTCCTGAATTAACCGGCTTCCGGCCACAATACTGCTTGGCCGGCACGGCTCAAACCGCGTAACTGTCCAAGGGAGGACCTCATGCGCTTTACCAAGTTCACCGCGCTGGCTGCCGGCGCGCTGCTCGCTGCAACCGCCGCAACCGCTCAGGACCGCGACGGCTGGCCCAGCTCGCTCACCGTCGGCACCGCCAGCCAGGGCGGCGTCTATTTCGTCTACGGCAACGGCCTTGCCGCCTTCATCTCCGAGGAACTGGGCGTCTCGGCCTCGGGCGAGGTGACCGGGGGCCCGGTGCAGAACGTCACTCTGGTGCAGATGGGCGAGCACGACATCGGCCTGGTGACCATGGGCCCGATGTACGAGGCCTGGACCGGCGAGAGCGAACTCGCGCCGGGGCTGGAGCATACCGATGTCCGCGCCCTGTTCCCGATGTACGAGACCCCCTTCCAGGGCATCGCGCTCAGGGGCCAGAACATCACCTCGATCGCCGATCTGGAAGGCAAGCGCGTCAGCGTCGGCCCCGCCGGCGGCACGCCCGGCACCTACTGGCCGCGCATCATCGAGGAACTGGGCGTCAACGCGACCGTCTCCTATGCCGGCGCTTCGGACGCCGCCAGCCAGCTGCAGGACGGGCTGATCGACGCCTTCCTCTTCGCTGCCGGCCTGCCGATCGCGGCCTTCAGCCAGCTCGCCGCCGAAGCCGACGTGCGCACCTTCACCTTCTCGGAGGAAGAGCACGAGCAGGTGCTGGAGGCGTTCCCGGAAGTGTCCGACTTCACCATCCCGGCCGGCAGCTACACCGTCCAGGACGAGGACCAGCCCTCGATCGCGATGTGGAACTTCGCCGTCGCGCATCAGGACATGCCCGAAAGCCTGGCCTATGAAATCACCAGGCTGGTGATGGAGAACAACGAGCGGATGATGCAGATCCACGCCGCCGCAGAGGCCACGCTGCCCGAGAACTTCGAAAACAACTCGTTCCTGCCCTTCCACCCCGGCGCCGTGCGCTGGTTCGAGGAGAACGGGTTCGAGATCGACGAGGACCTGCGGGGTTGATCGCACGCTGACGCGCTGGCGGGCGGCGGGACTTCCCCGCCCCCCGCACGGCGTGCCCGCCCGGCCAGGCCCCGAGGGCACGCCAACATATCGCCCGGATGACCGAGCGATCCAGGGGAGGGGAAAATGACGGCTACCGATCAGACCACGTCGACCGTGCCGGGCACGAACGAGCCGAACGTCGCTGAAGGCGTCGATCGCGAGATCATCATTTCCAATCAGCGCGTCTTCGGCGGCTGGGCGCATATCGTCATCGCCGCTTCCTGTATCGCCTACACCGCCTTTCATATCGCGGTGATGAACCTCTACCCGCTGGAAACCTGGGTCTACCGGCTGATCCATGTCACCGGCGGGCTGATGCTCGGCTTCCTGCTCTATTCGTCGGTCGTCTATCCGGAAACCGCCCCCGCGGCGCGCCGGCGTTCCGCGCTGGAATGGCTTCTGCTGGCGGCAGCGGCGCTGCTTCTGGGCACGGCGCTC
>SLKW01000370.1 GCA_007134405.1 Paracoccaceae bacterium | reverse complement strand
CGGGGGGCCGGGATTGAGGGACGATGGGCTCGGAGGGGACGGGGCGCGATGGCGCGCGATCGAACGACGCGGCTGGCTTCGACGCCGCCGTGGCGGCGGTAGCCGTGGCTTTTCCGGCCCCGAAACCTGCCGCGTGCGCCCCGGCCTTCTTGGGTTTTCGTGCCTCCGGACGTGCCTTCCTGCGCAGGGCTTCGCGCAAATGCGCCACGGCGCTGCGCGCCCGGCTGAACGCTGCGCCGGAGCCGGCGCGCGACAAAAGCGCCAGGCGACCGCCCGGACCCGTCACCGTGCCCATTTCGTCCTGCGCAGAAACGAGCGCCGGTTTGCGACGTGACGCGAATGCAGGCTCGTCGGTGCCCTTGCGTTGCGTCTCGGCCTTGGCAGGTGTTGCCGTGGCCGATGCTGTCGGCTTGTCGCTGGCGTTCTGGTTCGTGGCCTTGCCGGGCATCCGTGCGCGAAGCCGGTGCAGAAGATCGCGGAACCCGCGCCGGGCGGTTCCACCGGTGCGCGCCGCCGCCGAGCGGCGCAGGGCGGCTGGGAACAGCCCGGCCCGTGCCGGTCCGGTTGCGGCTTTCGCGGTCCGGTCATGCCCATTCGTTTCGGCCGCAAGGCGCTCGCGCGGGTCTGGAACCGTTGCGGTTGTGTCGCCGGTCGTTGGCGCGGAACTCGGCGATTGGGACTTTGCCCTCTCAGTCGCATCGGTTGCGATTGGCGTCGGTGCCGCCTGTGACTCCACAGGCCTGGAATCGACATCCGAAAAAGACGCGGCATCGGGCGCATCTGCCTCCGACTGAGGTTCCGACGCGCCGGCGCCGCGCATTGTCTTGGCCGCTGGAATGCGCGCGCGGCCGACCACGTGGACGGGTTCGGCATCGGGCAGAACCCGCGCATTGGCCGGCAGAATGCGGGCGGCATGACGGGTCACGCCGAAAAACGGCTCGCCCAGGAACTGCTCGGGTTCCGGCATCGCCACGAATGAAACCGGATTGAACCCACCGTCGGCGGCGAAGGCCTCTGCCTCGACCAGGGTTTCGCGCGCGGCAATGACCACCTTGGCGTGATCGCCCTCGACCACCCAGTCGTAGACCAGGTCGTCGAGGGAATAGGGCGTCAGCCCATCGACCGCCGTGGCGATTTGCCGTTGCCGCGCGGCATCGTCGGGGCCGGGCGCGGGCACGGTTTCATAGCGAAGCTCAGTCTCCGGGATGATCAGCTTGCTGGTCACGCCTTCGGGGGCGAGCCGGGCGGCATGGTCGCGCAACTGCCGGATCGCTGTATCCACCTCGGGATCATCGAGACGCGCGGTGCCTACCGAAAGCCATCCATCGGACGAGCGTTGCAGAAGCTCGATACGGTCATACGCAAGGCGCAGGGCAAAATTGGGTTTCATGGCCTGCAATTATCATAGGGCTCGCGCGACGGGCGAGTCCGTCGCACCGGTCCTTCCTGCCTAAAGCAGGATTTCGCCGATGCAAGTGAAAAGCCCCGCAGCGAGCTGCGGGGTGCGGCAGTTGTGAACCGGATCAGCCCGCCGCCTTGGCCAGAGCCTGGTCGAGATCGGCGATCAGATCGTCGGCATCCTCGATCCCGATCGACAGGCGCACGACGTTCGGCGCCGCGCCCGCCGCCTTTTGCTGTTCGGGCGTCAGCTGCCGGTGTGTGGTGGAGGCCGAATGGATCACCAGCGAGCGCGTGTCGCCCAGGTTCGCCACGTGGCTGAATAGCTCCAGCGCATCGACGAAGCGCACACAACCCTCGTACCCGTCCTTGAGCGCGACGGTAAAAAGCGCGCCGGCGCCCTTGGGATACAGTTTCTGCGACCTGTCGTACCAGGGCGACGAGGGCAGTCCGGCATAGGTCACCGCCTCGACCGCGGCGTGCTTTTCCAGCCAGCTAGCGATCTTCACGGCGTTGGCGACGTGCCGTTCCATGCGCAAGCTCAGCGTCTCGATCCCCAGGAGCGTGTAATGCGCCGCCTGCGGGTTCAGCGTCATGCCCAGATCGCGCAGGCCCACGGCGATGGAATGGAAGGTGAAGGACAGGTTGCCGAAGGTCTCGTGGAACTTCAGTCCGTGATAGGCGGGCTCTGGGTCCGAAAGCGAGGGGAACTTGCCGTTCGACCAGTTGAACCTGCCCGAATCGACGATGGCGCCGCCGGTGACGGTGCCGTTGCCGGTCAGGTACTTGGTGAGCGAATGAACCACCAGCGTCGCGCCCATCTCGATCGGGCGGCAGAGGTAGGGCGTGGCCGAGGTGTTGTCGACGATCAGCGGGATGCCATGCTTGTCGGCGATCTTGGCAAGGGCGGGGATGTCGGTCACATAGCCGCCCGGATTGGCGATCGACTCGCAGAAAAGCGCGCGCGTGTCGTCATCGATCGCTGCCTCGATGGCGTCCAGATCGTCGGTATCGACGAATTTCGCCGACCAACCGAACCGCCGGATCGTCTGGCTGAACTGCGTGACGGTGCCACCATAAAGGCGTGTCGAGGCGACGATGTTGCGGCCCGGCGCCATCAGCGGGAACAGCGCCATGATCTGCGCCGCGTGACCCGACGAGCAGCAGACCGCGCCGACCCCGCCTTCGAGCGTGGCGACACGTTCCTGCAGGGCCGCGACGGTGGGGTTGGTCAGGCGGGAATAGATGTAGCCCACCTCCTGCAGGTTGAAGAGCGCGGCGGCGTGATCGGCGTCGCGAAAGACATAGGCTGTGGTCTGGTAGATCGGCGTCTGGCGCGCGCCGGTCGCGGGATCGGGCCGGGCGCCGGCATGGATCTGCAGCGTGTCGAATCCGTGGCTCTGGGTCATTGTGGACTCCCTCGTTTGGTTGCGGCGACGCTAGGGCAAAGGGCAGGCGCAGGCAATCGGGCGCAACGCGGGGGTGCGGCGCGGGTGCGAACGCGCGCTCCGTTGCGACCTTGGCCATGCGGCCGTTTTTCCCGATCTGATCCGACAGACCGGACGATCATTCCGGCGCAACGGCGTCGATGGGGCGGATCGCGCTTATGAGCGTTCGCCTGAACGCCTCAGCGGCGGCGCGAGCGGACCATGCCGACAATGTCGAAGCATTCATCCAGGATCGGCTGCGCGATGGCGTTGGCGCGGTCGGCGCCGCGGCCCAGGATCGCGTCGATCTCGGCCGGGTCCTGCATCAGCCGCGCCATCTCAGCGGTGATCGGCGAGAGCGCCGCGACTGCGACTTCGGCAAGCTTGGGCTTGAAGGCGCCAAAGCCCTGGCCCGCGAATTCGTCGAGCACCGCCTGCGGGCTGGTATCGGCGAGCGCGGCGTAGATGTTGACGAGGTTCTTCGCTTCTGGCCGCGCGTCGAGGCTGACGATCGCTTCGGGCAGCGGGTCGGGATCGGTGCGCGCCTTGCGAAACTTCTGCGCGATTGTGTCGGCGTCGTCGGTCAGGTTAATCCGGCTCATGTCCGAGGGGTCGGATTTCGACATCTTCTTCGTGCCGTCGCGCAGGGACATGACCCGCGCGGCGATGCCTTCGATCAGCGGTTCGGTAACCGGGAAGAAGTCCACCCCGTAGTCGTGGTTGAACTTGATCGCGATGTCGCGGGTCAGTTCCAAGTGCTGGCGCTGGTCCTCGCCCACCGGCACATGGGTCGCGTGATAGGCCAGGATGTCGGCCGCCATCAGCGCCGGATAGGCGTAGAGGCCGAGGCTCGCGGCCTCCTTGTCCTTGCCGGCCTTGTCCTTGAACTGGGTCATCCGGTTCATCCAGCCCACGCGCGCCACGCAGTTGAATATCCACGCCATTTCGGCATGGGCCGAGACCTGGCTCTGGTTGAACAGGATCGATCGTTCGGGATCGATCCCGGCGGCGATGAAGCCCGCCGCCGCCTCGCGCGTGGCGTGGCGCAGCTTGGCCGGATCCTGCCAGACGGTGATCGCGTGCATGTCCACGAGGCAATAGATCGCCTCGATCCCCTCGTCCTGCTTTTCGACGAAGCGCTTGAGCGCGCCCAGATAATTGCCCAGCGTCAGGCCGCCCGAGGGCTGGATGCCGGAGAAGATGCGGGCCTTGAAGCGCGTCTGGGCCGAAGCGTCGGGGGATGCGTCGTTCATGGACGTCACTCCGTGGTGGAAAAGCGGTCGCGGCTGGCTTATCGCTGGCCGGGCGGGGCGTCAACCGAACCCGCGGCGGAGGCGAGCGGATGGCGGACGGACGGCCCGAGACAACGGATTCAGAGGACACCGCGAAGCGGCTGCGCGATCTGAACGCGCCGCCCTTCAACCCCCTGCCGGTGCTGGTCTGGCTGGTGATCCTGGCGATCACCGGGATCGAGCTGGCGCTCTGGCTGGGCGGGCGCGGCCTGATCGGCGGGGCCGAGGCGTTGGGCTGGCGGCTGGAGGCCCTGCAGCGCTCGGGTTTTTCGGGGGCGCTGCAGGCCTGGATGCTGGAGAACCTGCGCTTTCCGTTTTTGCATCTGTCGCGCTACGTGTCCTATTCCTTCGTCCATACCGGGCCGTTCCATGCCTTCTTCGTGGTGATCCTGATCGCCGCGCTGGGCAAGAGCTATGGCGATACGCATGGCAACCCACGGCTTTTCCTGATGATTTTCCTGCCGCCTGCCCTGGCCGCTGCGGTCTTCGGGCTGCTTCTGGGCGAGCATCAGCTGGCCTGGCTCTTTGGCGGGATGCCGATGGCCTTCGGCCTGCTGGGCGCGCTGACCTGGCATCGCTGGCGCATCGCCGGAACGCGCGGCGACCGGTGGCGGGCCTTTGCGCTGGTCAGCACGCTGCTGCTGGCGCGGCTGGCGTTCGGGCTGATGGTGGAGCGGGGGCATGGTTGGGTCGCGGAATTCACGGCCTTTGCCATCGGCTTTGGCATGGCTGCGGGCATGGCGACGGGGCGTTGGCATGCGCTGCGCGAGCGGCTACTTCAGCGGCGCTGAGGCCCCCGGGGGCGAAGGTTAGCGAAAGCTTGACGGGGCGTTCGGGGCGGCCGTCGCGGCAAGGCGGGGGCGGGCGTTTTGCCCGCATTTGCTGGGAAAAGGGCCGGTGGCAGGCGGGTGGCAAGTGGGTGGCAGGCGGGTGGCACGCGGGTGGCAAACGTGTGGCACATCCCGGCATTTCGGGCCGATCCGGGGGACATCGGAAGGCCACGGCGCAACGTTCGGTGGGGGGTGCGGCGCAACGGTTCGAGGCGGGAACTGTGGCCGAAATGCCCATAGGGCCAGATTCAGGGGGCCGATAGGGCCAGATTGCGGTGGGCGGCGCGCCGCGTGGTGCAGGGGGTCAGCCGCGCGGGGCGGCGGCGCGGCGCAGGCGGTCGTTGATGGCGCGGCCGAGGCCCGTCTCGGGGATCGGGGCGACGGCGATGCGGCCGGACGGGCCGGCGCGGCGGTCGGCTTCGTGCAGCAGGTGGAAGAGGCGGGCGGCGGCCTCGGTCAGGTCGGCGGCGGGCGAGAGGTTGAGGGCCGCATCGCCGGGGTGGTCCGGGCCGAAACCGATCCAGACCTCGCCCGGTTCGGGGGTCGTCGCGTCGAGCCGCACAGTGCCGCGCGGCGCGTAGTGCACGGCGAGCTGGCCCGGCGCGGTGGGGTGCGGGCCGTCGGTGCCTGTCTTGACCTTGACGCCAAGCCGGTCCTCGATCGCTTCGACCGCGAGGCCGCCGGCGCGCAGCAGGATCGGCGCGTCACCCGTTGCGTCGAGGATCGTCGATTCCAGCCCCACCGCGCAATCGCCGCCATCGAGCACCGCCGCGATCCGACCGCCGAGCCCGGCCATCACATGCGCCGCGCTGACCGGGCTGATCCGCCCGGACGGATTGGCCGAGGGCGCCGCGAGCCCGCCACCGAAGCCCGTGAGCACGGCGCGTGCCAGCGGATGCGCGGGCAGGCGCAGCGCCACGGTATCAAGCCCGCTGGTCACCAGCGGCGAGACGCGCGCGCCAGGACCCAGCGGCAGGACGAGCGTCATCGGGCCGGGCCAGAAGGCCTTGGCCAGCGCCTCGGCCAGGGGGGTGAGGCGGGCGATCTGGCGGGCCTGCGCGAGGTCGGCCAGATGCACGATCAGCGGGTTGAAGCGCGGCCGGTCCTTGGCCGCGAAGATGCCCGCCACGGCGCGGTCGTTCGCAGCATCGCCGGCGAGGCCATAGACCGTCTCGGTCGGGATCGCGACCAGCGCGCCCGCCCGCAGGAGCGCCACGGCGCGCGCCACGCCATCGGCATCGGGGCGCAGCAGTTGGGTCGTGGACGGCGGGGCAGGGGGCGCGGGCATGGCGGGGGCAGGTGCGGGGCGTGACGCGGCGTTGGGGTTTGTTCGAGCGGGGCGAAGCCCTATGCTGTCTCTAGTCCCGGGGCGCCGGCTTCACAAGCGGGCGCGCCGGGTGCTATCGACGCCATTCCTGCCAGAGGTGCGCGCATGTCCTACAAGGCCCCCGTCAGCGACTTCCGCTTCCTGTTCGATCATGTCGTCGGCTACGACCGGCTGGCCGAGACCGAGGTCTTCGGCGAGGCGGGGCCCGATGTGACCGAGGCGATCCTGACCGAGGTGGGCCGGCTGGCGGCCGAGGTGATGGCGCCGCTGAACCGGACGGGCGACCTGAATCCGGCGCGGCTGGAAAACGGCGTCGTGCGCACCCCGCCCGGTTTCGCCGCGGCCTATCGCGCCATTGCCGAGGGCGGCTGGATCGGCCTGTCGGCGAGCCCCGAGCATGGCGGGATGGGCCTGCCGCAGGCGCTGAACACCGCCGTGGGCGAGATGATGGCCGGGGCTTGTCTGGCGCTGCAGCTCTGCCCGCTGCTGACCCAAGGCCAGATCGAGGCGCTGGAGCATCATGCGAGCGACGAGTTGAAGGCGCTTTATCTGCCGAAGCTGATTTCGGGCGAATGGACCGGGACGATGAACCTGACCGAGCCGCAGGCGGGGTCGGACGTGGGCGCGCTGCGCACGCGGGCCGAGCCGAAGGGCGACGGCAGCTACGCGATCAGCGGGCAGAAGATCTACATCACCTGGGGCGATCACGATGTGGCGGGCAATGTCTGCCATCTGGTGCTGGCCCGCCTGCCGGGTGCGGCGCCCGGCACCCGGGGGATCAGCCTGTTCCTGGTTCCGAAGCTGATCCCGGATGCCGAGGGACGGCCGGGCGCGCGCAACGCGCTGCGCGTCGTCTCGCTGGAGCACAAGCTGGGCATCCACGGCTCGCCCACCGCGGTGATGGAATACGACGGCGCGACCGGCTGGATGGTCGGGCCCGAGAATGGCGGCATGGCGGCGATGTTCACGATGATGAACAATGCCCGCCTGGCCGTCGGCGTGCAGGGCGTGGGCGTCGCCGAGGCCGCCTATCAGCACGCGCTGGCCTATGCCCAGGATCGCAAGCAGGGTCGCACGCCCGAGGGCGCTGGGCCGATCCTGGAGCATGCCGATGTGCGCCGGATGCTGGCCGAGATGCGCGCCGAAATCTTTGCCGCCCGCGCCATCGCGCTGGCCTGCGGCGTGGCGATCGACATGGGCCGCGCCACCGGCGATGCGCATTGGCAGGCCCGCGCGGCGCTGCTGACGCCCATCGCCAAGGCGCATTGCACCGATATCGGCTGCGAGGTGGCCAATCTTGGCGTGCAGGTCTACGGGGGCATGGGCTATGTCGAGGAGACGGGCGCGGCGCAGTTTCTGCGCGATGCGCGCATCACGCCGATCTACGAAGGCACGAACGGGATCCAGGCGATGGATCTGGTCGCGCGGAAGATGATGGACGGGGGCGAGGCCGCCTTCCGGTTGCTGCAGGAAGTGCAGGACGGCGCCGAGGGGGCGCGGGCGACGCTGCCCGATCTGGCCGGCGACGTCTGGTCGGCGGCCGAAACCCTGCGCGAGGCGACCGAGTGGCTGGTCGCCCAGGAGATGAACGACCGTTTCGCCGGGGCCGTGCCCTATCTGCGCGCCTTCGCCCGCGTGCTGGGCGCGCATTACCACCTGCGCGCCGCCCAGGCCGCGCCCGAGGGGCCGCGCGCGCGCCTGGCGCATGTCTTCATCCGCCGGATCCTGCCCGAGCACACGGCGCTTCTGGCCCGCGCCCGCGACGGGGCGGAGCCGCTGTACGCGCTGTCGCCGGACGAGCTGGAAGTCGCATGAGCGCCGTCGCCGAACTTGCCGTCGAGGACGGCATCCGCCACCCGTTCGACACCCCGCCCGAACCCGGGCGGGCGGTCGAGGTCGCGCCCGGCGTGCTCTGGCTGCGGCTGCCGCTGCCGATGGCGCTGGATCACGTCAATGTCTATGCGCTGGACGAGGGCGACGGCTGGACGCTGATCGACACCGGATTCGATACCGGCAGGACGCGCGGCCTCTGGGACGAGATCCTGGCCGGGCCGCTGGCCGGCAGGCCGGTGAGGCGGGTCGTCGCCACGCATCATCACCCTGACCATATCGGGCTGGCCGGCTGGTTCCGGACCGAGCATGGCGCGGAACTTTGGACCACGCGCACCGCCTGGCTGTTCGCCCGGATGCTGGTGTTGGACGAGCAGGAGCGCCCGTCGCCCGAATCGATCGCCTTCTGGCGCGCGGCGGGGATGGATGCCGACCTGCTGGCCCAGAGGGCCGAGGAGCGGCCGTTCAACTTCGCCGATGTGGTGGCGCCGCTGCCGCTGGGGTTTCACCGCCTGCGCGAGGGGCAGAGCCTGCGCATGGGCGGGCGGAACTGGACGGTGCGGATGGGCAACGGCCACGCGCCCGAACACGCGACCTTCTGGAGCCGCGACGACAATCTGGTGATCGGTGGCGACCAGCTTCTGCCGGGCATTTCGGCCAATCTGGGTGTCTACGCGACCGAGCCCGAGGCCGACCCGATTTCCGAATGGCTGGAAAGCTGCACGCGCCTGGCGCAGTTCGCCCGGCCCGACCAGCAGGTCCTGCCCGGCCACAAGCTGCCGTTTTCCGGCCTGCCGATGCGCCTGCGCCAGATGGCCGAGAATCATCATTCGGCGCTGGCGCGGCTGGAACGCCATCTCGACCGGCCCCGCCGCGCCGCGGAATGCTTTCCACCGCTCTTCAAGCGCGCCATCGATCCGGGCATCTACGGCCTTGCGCTGGTGGAGGCCGTGGCGCATCTGAACCATCTGCATCAGAAAGGCCGGGTCCGGCGCTGGCGCGCAGAGGACGGCGCCTGGATGTGGCAGCGGCAGGGCGAGTGAGAAGCGGGCGAACGGGGGCACAGCGCCCGCGTCGCAAGCGTCGTGACAGGGGCGAAATGATCGGCTAAGGGAAGTCGGTAGTAAGTTGAGGGAGGCGCGCATGGCCGAGCATGAGCAGGGATCGCACGAGCACGGGACGATGGACACGACCGAGCACGAAAAGACGTTTCACGGGTTCCTCAAGGCCTGCATTTGGGTGGCGGGCGTCAGCATCGCGTTGCTCATCTTCCTTGCGCTCATCAACGCCTGAGTCCGAGCCTGGGCGCCGCGGTCGCTTTCCGGCGGCCGCGTATCGGCGTGAGCCCTCACGGGGTCAGCGGTAGCAAGCCGAAGAGAACGATTGCGCCGCCGAGAATCGCCCAGAGCACGTTCTTCGTCCAGTAGCCGATACCCAGCGTCACCGCCGCCGCCAGCAAGCGTGCGGCGTCCGGCTGCCCGTCGGTGGCGGCCGGAAACAGGATCAGCGGCGCGATCAGCCCGGGCAGGACGGCGACGGGCGTGTAGCGCAGGTGGCGCAGCACCCAGTCGGGCAGCCGGCGACGCCCGATCAGGCCAAGAAACGAGTAGCGCAGCGCGAAGGTGCCCAGCGTCAGCACCAGGATGATCGCCCAGATCTGCGCGGCCGAGTACGCCATCATCCCTGCCCGATCTGCTGCCGCGTCAACCAGAGCTCGACCCGCGCGCCCACGATCAGCGCGAACACCGCGGCCACAAGAAGCCCCAGATTGAACGGCAGGAAGCCCAGAAGCAGCACGCCCAGGACCGAGGTGATTGCCGCCGCGACATGGGCGAGGGTGCGCAGCATCGGCGCGATCACCGCGAGGAAAGTGATCGGCACTGCGAAATCGACCGGAATCCCCGCAGGGATCCGGTTGCCCAGAATCGCGCCCACCAGGCTTGCCGCGCACCAGAGCGGCACGATCAAGGTTACCGACCCGATGTAGTAGCCAAACCGCGCCGGCAGCGGCATCTTCGGGTTGGCCTCGTATTTCTCATGCGCCAGAGCGTAGGACTGATCGACCAGCAGATAGGCGACGAGCGCCCGTTGCCAGACGGGCGCGGAGCCGAGATGCGGTGCGAGAGAGGCCGAGTACATCGCCAGCCGCAGGTTCACCGCGAGCGCGGTGGCGATCACGATGATGATCGGCGCGTTGTCGGCCATCAGTTGCACCGCGGCGAGTTGCGAGGCCCCGGCGAAAACGCCGATCGAGAAGCCCATCGTCTCGGCGACGGTGAGACCCGCCTCGATCGCGACGACGCCGAAGACCATGCCGAAGGGGATCACCACCAACAGGAAGGGCAAGCTGTCGCGCAGCCCACGCCCGAATGCCTGTCCGGTCGAAGGGACAGGGGTGGTGGCGCTGGTGGGGATCGGGGCGGCCATCGGGGTGTCCTGGAGCGGGCGCGATCAGCCGAATGTGCCGATCGCGCGGCCAATCAGGCGAAAGGCGCGACCGCTTCTGCTGACGGAAATCCGGGCGAGCGTGGCGTCGTCGGCGCTTGGGATGATGCTGGCAAGCCAAGTGTCGAAGGCGGCGACGAAGTGATGCGCGGCGCTGCGGAAGGCGGGGTCGCGCCGCAGGCGGCCCACCGCGAGGGCGAGGCTTTCGCGGTCCTCGGTCGCGCCGAGACCCGCAATCTCCGGGCCACGCGCGCCGCTTGCGTATTGTCGCAGAATCTCGGGCGGCACGGGTGGCTCCGGATCGTGGCTTTCCAGATGCACGCCTTCCTGCGCGAGCAGTGACAGGACATGCTGCGCCGTGCGGATCAGCGCTGCGAGCTTCGGGTCGCCTTCCATCGCGCGGCGCAGGGCCTCGAAACCCTCGGTGTCCGTTTCCGAGCGCGGAAAGTCGAGCGCCGTCCAGGGAATTTCCTGCGCGTCCGGCTCCGCCGCTAGCTGGGGCGAGGGCCCGTGGCCGTCGCCATGCGGCCGCTTCTTCGATTTCGCGCTCCGCGCCGGTTCTGGGGGTGCCGCTACCGCGGCCGTCGGCGCGCGTTCCGGCTGGCGTTCGGAGGGCAGGGCAGCTTCGCGCGCGGCCTGCAGTTGGCGGGCCAGCGCGTCGGTTTCGGCGTGCAGGGCGCGGGCTTCGTGCAGCGTTTCGCGCGCCTGACGCCATGCGTTCCAGGCGAGG